>OMYD01000006.1 GCA_900315195.1 uncultured Eubacteriales bacterium
TGAGATCGCCGGGAATGCTTCAAACAAAATCGTCCGCGATACATCGGCATATTTTAAAATAGTTTCAAGCACAACAAGCAACGGAGGCAAGAACTATGTAAATATCTTCACCGAGAAAAACTCATGGCTGTCGCTTAAATCCTCCCTTAACTCCAGCTTTAAGGGCATAGGCATATTCCTTCTTATCATGGTTATCCTTTCCGCAGCCGCGATTGCCGCGGGTATTGTTCTGGCTATCCTCAAGCGCAAGGGCTCGGCGTTCTGCATTCTCGGCGGAAGCCTTTATCCTTTCTTATATTCCTATGAAATTTTAAGGCTTACCATAAACAGAACTATCGTAAACCCCAACAGCAAATACGCCGACTACGGATACACCTCTTTGCCGTATATGATGATGTGGGTATGCATAGCCGCGATAGTCACCTCGGCGCTGTCGCTGAGTTTTTATAAAAAGCGTGATTTATAATCATTATTTAAGAAAGAAGGTTTATTATGTTTTGTGAAAAATGCGGAAACAATAACGACGACAACGCAAGATTCTGCGCGGTGTGCGGAAATGTAATGGAGCCCCAGGCTCCCGTTCAGCAGGCAGCTCCTGATTATTCTTACAACGCCCAAAATTACGGCTACGGCGCTCCCTACAACAGCATTCAGCCTCAGACAGCAAAAAGAACAGTTACCAAGCCCACTCTGATTTTTATGATAATCAGCATGGTGTCAACGTTTTTGGCTGCGGTTCTGCCGCTTATCCCTCTGTATAAATCTGCCGATTTCGATTACAGTACTTATACAAAGGGCGACAGCAAGTATTATAACATCATAACCAACTTTACCCATTTCTTCACCAAAGAGTACGAACATTCGCAGTTGTTCTATTCAAACGTACTTCAGTTTGTATTCCTGATCATGGCTTTCTGCTTGGTAGTGGCTGGAATCATCCTTTTCTTCTTGAAATTCAAGGCTTCTCCGGCTGTATTCCTCGCGGCTTCCGTAATAATGGTAGGAGAGATCTACGCATACTTCTTCTCATGGTGGAGTGAGCTGCTCTTCATGGCTGACAGAGGTTCAACAGGATACGAGGCTTCCATGACCATCGTGCCGTTGTTTGCCATGTTCTTAGCTATCATCGGCGTCGCTTCGTCGGCTTTGGCGCTTGCAAAATTCCGCAGAAAATAATGGTTCGTTAAAAATAGCGTGCTTCGGCGCGCTTTTTTTGCGTGCGGACAATTAATACTATCTTCTGATAAAAATGTTTAAAACCGTTTTATCAGAAAACAGTATAGCTGTTAGCAAAAAAACCTTATTTTTATTTCCTGTATTCGAAAAGACTTGAAAAATATTAAAAATACTGTATAATAGAAATGTTATACAATAAAAAACCCACGGAGGCAGAAATATGGCAGGCAACAAAAAGATGGTCGAGGCGATCACAAGCCGCGACGTTGATTTCGCAAAATGGTATACCGACATAGTAAAAAAGGCTGAGCTTGTTGATTATTCGGGCGTAAAGGGCTGCATGGTGATCCGCCCCTACGGCTACGCGATCTGGGAGCTTATTCAGGCAGACATGGACAGACGCTTTAAGGAAACAGGCCACGAGAACGTGTACATGCCCATGTTTATTCCCGAAAGCCTTTTGCAGAAGGAAAAAGATCACGTTGAGGGCTTCGCCCCCGAGTGCGCGTGGGTTACGATCGGCGGTCAGGAGAAGCTCACCGAGCGTCTTGCTGTGCGCCCGACATCCGAAACCCTTTTCTGCGAGCACTATAAAAAAGTAATCAATACATACCGCGACCTGCCTAAGCTCTACAATCAGTGGTGCAGCGTTGTAAGATGGGAAAAAACAACCCGTCCGTTCCTGCGCACCTCCGAGTTCCTCTGGCAGGAGGGCCACACCATGCACGCCACCGCCGAGGAGGCTCAGGAAGAAACCCTCAGGATGCTCAATGTTTACAACGATTTCTATAAGGAAACCCTGGCGATTCCTGCGGTAATCGGCAGAAAAACCGAGAAGGAGAAGTTCGCGGGCGCCGAGGCTACCTACACAATCGAGCCGATGATGCATAACGGCGTCGCGCTCCAGGGCGGCACCTCGCACTATTTCGGCGACGGCTTCGCTAAGAGCTTCGGCATCACCTACGCGGGCAAGGACAACAAGCTCCATTATCCGCACCAGACCTCATGGGGTGTTTCCACACGCATGATCGGCGCTCTTATCATGGTTCACAGCGATGACGACGGCCTTGTTCTGCCGCCTAAGATCGCTCCCATCCAGGTTGCCGTAATTCCCGTTGCCCAGCACAAGGAGGGCGTTCTCGACAAGGCTTACGAGGTTAAGACACAGCTTCAGAAGAACTACCGCGTAAAGCTTGACGATTCCGACCACGCTCCCGGCTGGAAGTTTGCCGAGTATGAGATGAAGGGCGTTCCCGTCCGCGTTGAAATCGGTCCCAAGGACATCGAAAAGGGTCAGTACGTTGTTGTACGCCGCGATACCCGTGAAAAAGCGTTTGTTCCGTTTGAGAACCTCGAAAGCTTTATTTCCGGGCTCATGGTGAAGATTCACGACGATATGTACAACCGCGCGCTTGAAAACACAAAGCAAAAGACCTTTACCGCCACAAGTTATGAGGAGTTCATCGACACCGCCGCCAACAAGCCCGGCTTTATCAAGGCTATGTGGTGCGGCAGCAGCGAGTGCGAGGACAAGCTCAAGGACGTTACTGGCGGCGTAAAGAGCCGCTGCATCCCCTTTGAGGAGGAGCATCTCGCCGACACCTGCGTATGCTGCGGCAAGCCCGCCAAGCATATGGTTTACTGGGGTAAGCAGTATTAAAATGTGCCTAAGGCACAATTCATGGCAAGGCCAATTCACGGCGAAGCCAATTCATGACCGCTTGCGGTCAATTCATTCCTGAATAAACAACATGAAACGCAAAAAGGCTTTTGTTGTTCTGAAAACTTTGATACAGGCATGAATTGAAACTGCGTTTCATGAATAGAATCCGAGATTCATGAATTGTGCAAAGCACATGAATTATTTGCAGGCAAATCATAATTTTACAGAGAGGAAGTGAGAAAATGCCGATTAAAGTTCAGAGCAATTTGCCCGCGATTAAGGTATTGGAGAGTGAGAACATCTTTGTCATGCCTGACGAGGTCGCTTTAAAGCAGGACATACGTCCGCTTAAAATACTGATCCTCAACCTTATGCCGACAAAAATCACAACCGAAACCCAGCTGCTCAGGCTTTTGGGAAACACTCCGCTGCAGATAGATATCGAGCTTTTACAGATGGCGACTCACACCTCGAAAAACACCTCGCCTCACCATCTTACAACCTTCTACAAAACATTTGATCAGATAAAAGACGAGAATTATGACGGATTAATCATTACGGGCGCGCCCGTTGAGCAGATTCCGTTTGAGGAGGTAGACTACTGGGACGAGCTTTGCGAGATAATGGAGTGGGCTGACGAAAACGTATATTCCACCTTCCATATCTGCTGGGGCGCTCAGGCGGGACTTTATTATCATTACGGAATTGAGAAATATCAGTTTGATAAAAAGCTCAGCGGAATATATACCCATAAGGTTTTAAAGCCGAACCACCCATTAATGCGCGGCTTTGACGATACCTTCCAAATTCCCCATTCACGCTATACGGGTGTCAGGGAAGAGGACATCCGCAAGCACATGGGACTTGAGATATTGGCTGTGTCCGAAATGGCGGGTCCCTCGGTTATCTGCAACCGCACGGGAAGGCATGTTTTTATTACAGGCCACGCCGAGTACGACCGCGACACCCTCGCCAACGAGTATTTCCGCGACATCAGCAAGGGTCTGGAAATTGAGGTTCCGTACAATTATTTTCCTAACGACGACTCAACGCTTACGCCGCCTATGGTATGGCGCAGCAACGCCACGCTGCTCTACACCAACTGGCTCAACTACTTTGTATATCAGGCGACGCCGTATGATTTGAGCACGCTTAAACGCAAACGCAATAAATAATATAAGCTGCCCTGCTTTTTGTCAGGGCAGTTTTTTGCTCTATAGAAAACTTCTGATCCCGCCGTTGATGAACGTTTTGGAAAAGGGGCATTTTGATAGAGGGGCTTGGGTACAGCGTCACGCTCTTTTGTGAAAATCTTGTGAAAATTATCCATAAAAATGCAAAATCTTACAAAATCTATTGACATTTTCTGCGTTATATTCTAAAATAGAAAATACCATTTACCGGGAGGTCGGCTATGAAACCGCGTTTTTTCAAAATCATATCCATTATTATCACGACTGTCATGCTGTCAGCCGTGCTGACCTCCGTGCCCGCCAAAGCAGTCGGTTCTGACGAAACCGCGGAGAACAGCATTACCGAAATCCATGTAACCAAGGTCGAGATACAGGCAAAAGGCGCTTTTAAAGCGATTCAGGCGGCGCTTAATTCCGCCCATTACAGCGCAACAAAGGATAATATCTATAAAATAATTGTAGAGCCGGGCAAATACGACTTGCGTTCGGTGCTTCACGTTTACAGCAATACAATCCTATCGTTAATCAACGTTGAGCTTGTAAGGAACAAAGAGGCGCTGTCAAATATGATCCGTACCGGCGATGACACCGCTACCGACAAGGGCGCCACGGGTTATTCACAGAATGTCAACATTACAATCGAGGGCGGCACGCTAAACGGCAACGCTACCTCAAATACAATGGTTAAGGTTACGCACGCGTCAAACTTTACGATGACCGGCACCGTACTTGACAATCTTAAAAACGCTCATATGATGGAGGTCGCCGCGGTTGACGGCTTTGTAATTCAGAATTGCTCTTTTAAGAATCAGGTTCTCGACGCCGGCGGAGTGGGATATGAAGCGATTCAGCTCGATATTCCCAAAAAAGGGCATATCTTCGGATGCCGCTCCGAGGCGATCAATATAAAAAATGTGCTGATAGACGGCTGCTATTTTACAAACTGTCCGCGCGCCGTAGGCTCGCACACTCAGATTCTTAACAACCCCTTCGACGGTATTGTAATCACTAACAACACCTTTAAGGATATTAAAAGCGCGGCGATTCAGGCGGAAAACTGGAAAAACGTTCAAATAACAAGTAACCGCATAGAGAACACACCGCGCGCGATAGCGTTCTATTCTATGCGCAGCGACGCGGAATGCGGTTTCAAGGCAAGCGTTCTTGCTAAGGAGGGCAAAACCGAAACATCGGTGCCCGATTCTTATCAGACTCCGTATAATGCCAATATTCTGATTTCAGACAACACTATCACAAACTGCGGTACGGTAAAGGATATATATGCCGACTATAAGCCGCTGGCGATTTCATTTACGGGCTATAATCTTAAAAAGGCGCTTAAACAGAACGCCGACGGAAGCGCCGGCTATCCTAAGGGCAACTACTATATCAGCGGAATAACCGTAAAAAACAATACAATCAATACCGCGGGCGACGGAATATATCTTGAAAATGTAAGGGATGTTTCTTTAAATAACAACACCATCACCTGCGCTAAGAGCAAATACTCAAAAAGTGTCTGCAACCCCATTACCTCGCAGACCGCAAGCTTCAGCTCAATCAGCGAAAACATAATAGATTCCGCTCCGTATCACGGAATGGAGCTTGCCGATTCCGATATCAAGAATATTAACGGCAACAGTATTTCCGATACAGCTCAGGACGGAATCCTTCTTGAGGCAAAGTCAAAGGTTTCGGGCTCCGTCACCGATAACTTTATAAATAAGGTGTCGCGCTACGGAATAAATATACGCCCAAACTGCGCAGGCGGCAAAATTTCGGGAAATATTATCTGCAACTGCGGAAAGGGCACTGTTCAGAAGGAAAAGAAGGCGACCGCTTCAGTCGGAAACAATTACTATAAAATTGTCGAAATGAAGTCGCTTGCGCTTAATAAGGATTCGCTGAATCTCGGCGAGAATGAAAAATACACCCTTACCGCCACTTATTCGCCCGTAAACTGTTTATCCAAGCTTACATGGAAAAGCAGCGACCCGCGTGTAGCCGGAGTATCGGACAAGGGCGTTGTAACGGCGCGCGGTTTCGGAGAAACAGACATTACGGTTAAGTCAGAGAACGGAAAAAATGCTGTGTGTCATGTTAAGGTAATGCCCGCTCCCAAGAAGCTGACACTTAATGCCACCATGCTCACTATTGGTCAGGGCGAGACCTTTGATCTTGACAGCAGATTGCCCGAGGGAACAACAGCGCATACTATCGATTATTCTTCAAATAACCCGTCAGCCGTCAGCGTTCAGAGGGTTGGAGGGCTTATTACAGGAGTAGGCGTAGGCACGGCAACCGTCGCTGCCAAGACATTTAACGGAATTCACGCCGGTTGTAATGTTATTGTCAAAGAAGCGCCTTATGATATATGGTTTGACAGCGGCGAAATGATTATGGGCGTTGGCGAAACCGCCTTTTTGAACGTTAATCTTCCCGAGGGAAGCGCGTCCAACAGCATGGTTTACCGTTCGGATAACGAAAGCGTAATTTCCGTTGATCAAAACGGAGCTGTAACGGCCGGGGCAGCGGGCGAAGCGGTTGTAACCGCTGAGGCGTTCAACGGCACCGTGGCGATCTGCAATATCAGTGTTAAAAAGGAACCCGTACATGTATCGTTTTCGCAGCGTGAATACACCGCCAATGTCGGCGAGCCGCTCAGGCTTGAGGTGTTGTTCGACAATGATTCCGCGTCAGGCGCGCTGAGTTTTCAGTCAAGCGATATTGATATCTGCCGCGTAAACCGCTCAACGGGAGAACTCACCCCAAAAAAGGCGGGAACTGTTATTATAACGGTTAAAACATACAACCATGTGGTGGCAACCTGTAAAGTAGTCATAAAGTGAATAACTGAATAAAAACGTCTCGGACTTGCCGAGGCGTTTTTTGTATGTATATAATTCGGTAACATTTTGAAAAAAAGTTTTCAAATAATTAAAAAAATTATTTCAAAGCCTTGATTTTTTGATTTTTATGTATTATAATGAATTCAAAAGGTGTCATTTCGTGTCATTTTGTGTGTTTTATGAACGAAATGGCACCGCAATTAATGAGAAAGCTTTTATTTAGCGCGCGGCTTCGGCAATCCCTGTATTCAGGCGATGTCCAAGGAGCAGTTTGACGGCATTTCGGCAAGAATTCTTGAACTCCCCGCCGATAAGGCAATGGCGCTTCAATACACCTTTACGGCAACGGCTGTTGAGGTTACGCCCAACGCCTCGGGAAGGGTTATGATACCCCAGACAATGCGCGACTACGCCGAAATCGAGGGCGACGCGCTTGTAATCGGAATGAACAAACGAATTGAAATCTGGAGCGGCAAAAAGTTTGAGCAATTTATGGACTCCCAGAAGGATGTTATCGCCGAGGCGCTTACAATGCTGCGGCTGTAGGAGGACGAAATGGGTTTTTCGCATATTCCCGTCCTTCTTCACGAAACAATTGAAGGACTTAACATAAAGGAAAACGGTATCTATGTTGACGGTACCGCGGGCGGCGGCGGACACAGCGCGGAAATCCTTAAAAGACTTACAACGGGCAAACTTATTTCAATTGATCAGGATCCCGACGCTATATCGACGCTGACTCAAAGGTTTAAAAACAACGAAAACTCCATAATTGTTAAAGGCAATTTCGGCAATATGAAAGACTTGCTTGAGCTCAGGGGAGTGGGCAGAGTAGACGGTGTGCTGCTGGATATCGGCGTTTCGTCACATCAGCTCGACACCGCCTCAAGGGGGTTTTCCTTTCACGAGGACGCCCCGCTTGATATGAGGATGAGCCAAAGCGGCGTTACCGCCGAGGAGCTTGTAAATACGCTTCCTTACGAGGAGCTTAGGAAAATAATATACGAATACGGCGAGGAGCGCTTTGCCCCCGCAATAGCAAAGGGGATTATCGCGGCCCGAGAGCAGGAGCCGATTACTACCACACTGCAGCTCGCCGAGATTGTAAAGGCCAACGTGCCCCAGAAGGTGCGGCGTGACGGACACCCCGCCCGAAAGACCTTCCAGGCGATACGCATTGCGGTAAACGACGAGCTTAATGTGCTCAGCCGCGGTCTTGACGACGCTTTTAAGCTGCTCGGAAAGGGCGGCAGGCTTGCGGTTATTACCTTCCATTCGCTTGAGGACAGGATAGTAAAACAGATAATGGCGGGCTGGTGTCAGGGCTGTACATGCCCGAAAGATTTTCCGGTTTGTGTGTGCGGGAATAAGCCTAAAGCAAAATTAGTCAACAAAAAACCTGTTTGTGCAAATGAAACAGAATTGGCTAATAACCCCAGAGCAAGGAGTGCAAAGTTGAGAATTTGCGAAAAAATTTAAAAAATTTCCTCTCAGCTATGGACAAAAGCCGTTAATTGTAGTAAAATTATAACAAAGTTGTAAAGAATATTACAACCACAAGAGATGGTATATAAAGCGTTTGTTACAACTAAATGTACGAAAAATAGCAGTTTATCCGTAAAACTCAATATAATCGGGAGTTTTCTCGGTAAAGAAATTGTTAAAATTTTGAAACTTTTTTGTTTTTTAGAAAAATAAGATATCTCAAGTGTGTTTTATGAGAATTTTCGATTTTCGATAGATATATGGAAAGGCACAAGGTGCATAATATGGCATTAGCAAATCAAACTGCTGCTTATGATTTGAGCCTCTTCGATGATGAGCTCAATTATTCTACCGCAGCGCCGAAACGTCGCCATGACGAGGAGGAGCAAAAACGCGGCAAAAAGAAGCAGAATCAACGCAACAAGATAGTTAAGCTCCCTGAGTCGGAGCTGATGAAAAACAGAAGACGCAAACACAACCCCGTAAAGCTTGTTTTGGGCGGCATAAGCGCGGCTGTTGTTATCTTTGTAATCGGCGTTATTATTGTAGGACAGGTTCAGCTTACAGAGTTAAACCAAAATATTATTACGGCGAAGGACACTCTTGCTGATACCGAAAGCATTTACATACAAAACCAAATGAAGGTAGAAACCAATCTCTCAAACGCGGAAATTGAAAAGTACGCTACAGAGGTGCTTGGCATGACCAAGGCTTCCAATGCTCAAAAAGAATTTGTAGCTCTGGAAAGCAACGATAAGGCGGAGGTTTCCGCTAAAAAGGACGGAAACATCTTCACACGCTTTTTTGAATCTTTAGCAAATCTTTGGTCATAACATTCATTGCGGTAAAATAAATATATAGTAGGGAATGAGAGTTAAGACTATGTCTTGACTCTTTTTCAGTGTTATCGAAAAAACAGGCAGAAGTATTATCGAAAAAACAGGCAAAAACATTGAAAAAGCCTGAATAATCTGGTATAATTAATAGATTGAAACATACGCGAAAGCGTGAAAGGAGGATGTTTGTTTGGCAGAGAATAAAACGCCTATCAAAAAGACATCCAATCAAGAAAAAAAACGCGCGCAGAAGGGGCCTAATCAGCGGCTTCGTCAGCGCTCGGCAATAATAATTATGTTTATTTTGGTTTTGGGCTTCGGCACAACTCTTTTACGTCTTGCGATGCTTACCGTATTTCAGGGCAGCAATTTGCAGGAGCGCGCCGTTGATCAGCAGCTTGCCGATACAACGCTTACAGCCAAGCGCGGAACCATTTATGACGCCAACGGAAATGTACTCGCAGAGAGCGCCTCTGTATGGCAGGTTGTTATGGCTCCTATCAATTTCAAAAACGATGAACAGCGCGCCGCGGCGGCAAAGGGATTGTCGGAAATCCTCGGCATGGAGTACGACAACGTTCTTGAAAAGACAAAGGGCAAAAGCTATTATACCGTAGTTAAGCGCAAAATTGAGGTTGAGCAGCGCGACAAGGTGCTGGAGTTTATTAGCAAGCTGTCTAAAGACTATGATTGCGACGGTGTAATCACCCTGCTCGACGACTACAAAAGATACTATCCTCACAACGATTTGGCGTCCTGCGTTATCGGCTTTGCTGGCGCTGATGAACAAGGTCTTGAGGGCGTAGAGTACGAATACGATAAATATCTTGCGGGCACGCCCGGAAGAATTGTAACCGCGCAGAACGCAATATCGCTTCCAAGGACGGCAACAACGTATATCTGACAATCGACCAGAATATCCAGGCGATCTGTGAAAAATACATGGCTCAGGGCTTAACCGAGCACAATGTTCTGAACAAGGGCGTCTGCATAGCTATGGACGTTAATACGGGAGCAATAAAGGCAATGGTTGTATCTCCCGGCTATAACCTCAACGATCCATACAAGCTTTCTCCCGAGGCGCAGGCGGCTGTTGACGCTCTGCCCGAAAAAGAGCAGTCAAAGGCTGAGGGCGAGGCGCTTTCGGCAATGTGGCGTAACAAAGCGGTTGCCGACTCCTACATGCCCGGTTCCGTATTCAAGATGTGCACCGCCTCAATGGCTCTTGAGGAGGGCAAGGTTACCGACAGCAGTACGTTTGTCTGCGGCGGCTCAATGGTAGTCGGAGATAAAACGATTCACTGCCACGCGCTGGGCGGCCACGGCGGCCAGACCTTTGTGCAGGCGGTTTGCAACTCCTGCAACCCGGCGTTTATTCAGATTGGCCAGCTTGTGGGACTTAATAAATTCCGCGATTATTACCAGGGATTCGGATTCGCCGATAAATCGGGAATTGACCTCCCGGGTGAATCGGACGATATGTTCTGGGAAGAGGGCGCTATGTCCGACGTCGACTTCGCGGTTGCCTCTTTCGGACAGAACTTCGGTATTACTCCTATCCAGATGATCACAGCCTGCGCGGCTGTTTCAAACGGAGGTTATGTTCTGCAGCCCTATGTTGTTTCGAAAATTACCGACTCAAAGGGCAATGTTATAAAGAGTGTTGAAAAAAATGTAAAGCGCCAGGTTATTTCAAAGGCGACTTCCGACAAGATGAATGAAATCCTCGGCTACAACACCGAACAAGCGGGCGCGACTTCGGGATATGTAGCGGGATACAAGGTCGCCGGTAAAACGGGTACCTCCGAGAAAATCGGCGTTGTTAAAAAGCAGAGTACGTTCGAGGAGGACTATATCGCTTCGTTCTGCGGATACGCACCGGCTGATGACCCGCAAATAGCGATGCTGGTATTCTTCGACACGCCGTCCGGAGGAGCTTACTACGGCTCTCAGGTAGCGTCGCCTGTATTCATCAATATTATGACAGAGGTTCTTCCGTATCTTGAAATCAAGACAAATTACTCGGAGGAGGATCTTAAATATCTCGACACCTCGGCGGGCGATTATACGGGACTTTCAACCGAAGAAGCGGTATCGAAGGCTGAGGCGGACGGTTTTACAGTCAAAATAAAGGGCAGCGGCTCCAAGGTTATCTCTCAGATCCCGGGCGTGTCCTCTAAGGTTTCGGCGGGCGGCAGCATAGTGCTTTACACCGATAACGATAGTAAACAGGAAACCGTTACCGTGCCAAGCTTTAAAGATTACACGGCTGCCGAGGCAAACAGCGTTGCCGGCCAGTACGACCTTAACGCCAGCTTCAAGGGAGCTATAAGCTCGGGCGGCAAGTGTATCGCTCAGGATATCAAGGAGGGCGACACGGTTCCGCCGGGTACGGTTATCACTCTTACATTCAGCGCGTCTTCCGATGCGGGATTCAACGATTAGCGTTATTAAAACACGTTGTTATATATCGGCAAACGCACTTGAAAGAAATTGAAAGGAACGAAAAACAATGGTAGTTTACGGTATTTGGACATTTTGCGCGGCGATTATCGCTTTCGCGATTTCGGCGGTAGTAGGAAAGTTTTTGATCCCATATCTGCACAAGCTGAATTTCGGACAGACAATTCTTGACATCGGTCCCAGCTGGCACAAGGAAAAGCAGGGAACTCCCGTAATGGGCGGCATTATGTTTATAGTCGCGATTACGTTTGTAACCCTTGCCAGCACACTGCTTTATGTATTCTTCGGCGAGAGCGTGATCAATCCCATAACATCAAATATTGCCAAAGAAGCGACATATATTTTTGCGGGTCTGGGTCTGGCGCTTGCCAACGGAATTATAGGATTTGTTGATGACTACACCAAAGTGGTAAAAAAGCGCAATCTCGGCCTTACCGCTGTTCAGAAGCTTATTTTCCAGTTTGCTGTAGCGGGCGCTTATCTGGCGGTTCTCGGCATTTCGGGCTGCGGCACCGAAACCATTATTCCCTTTGTCGAAAAGCCCGTTGACCTCGGCTTCTTCTACTACATCATATCCGCGGTTGTTATTGTCGGTATCGTAAACGCCGTTAACCTTACCGACGGCGTAGACGGCCTTGACGGTTCGATCACCTTCTTTGTTGCCGTAACCTTTATGCTTATTTCAAGCTCGCTTTACAGGCTCGGAATCACCGCGTTCAGCGCGGCTGCGGCCGGCGCTTGCCTCGGCTTTTTGGTATGGAACTTCCACCCCGCGAAGGTGTTCATGGGCGACACAGGCTCGCTGTTTTTGGGCGGCCTGGTATGTGCCTTCGCGTTCTCGGTAAGAATGCCGATTCTCCTGCTTCCGATGGGTATTGTGTACCTTTGCGAGATGTTCTCGGTTATTTTGCAGGTCGGCTACTTCAAGCTCACTCACGGCAAGCGCCTGTTTAAGATGAGCCCCATTCACCATCACTTTGAAATGTGCGGCTGGAGCGAGGTAAAGATTGTAGCGGTGTTCAGCCTTGTAACCGCTTTGTTCGGCGTAATCTCATTCCTGCTTGTTACCTTCGGTGTTAAAAGTTTAATATATTAAAATAGATTTGCAACTCTCAGACAGGGGAGGAACAATTTTGGCTCCAAATAAAAAAATGATTCTTCGCGGTGACGTCAACAGGATTTATGACGACAATTACCGCAGCAGCCAACAGGCGAAAAAGGAAAAATTCTTTATCCGCCCCACGCGTCAGCGAAAGCTTAAAAACGCCAAGTGGTTCTCGGTGGGAATGGGAATTGACCTTCCTTTCTGCCTGCTGATACTGATTTTGCTTGTTATAGGAACAATAATGATGTTCTCGGCAAGCTACGCGTTTGCGTACTACACTGTGGGCGACAGCTTTTTCTACCTGAAGCGCCAGATAATCTTTATCGTTCTGGGCATTGCCGCCATGGCGGTTATGTCGTTCTTCAATTACAATAAACTGCATAATGTGGCGCCGATAATACTCGGTGTGGCGTATTTTTCGCTGCTGCTTGTGCTTATTCTTCCGTCGGCCGAGGGCGGCGTAAAGCGCTGGATTCCTTTGGGAATATTTAACCTGCAGCCGTCCGAAATCGCGAAGTTTGCTATAATTCTGTTTTTTTCACACTGGGCGAGCAAGTATTACAAAATGATGCAGCTGCCCAAATACAGCGTACTTCCCGGTGTAATAGTATTCGGTACTATCGCGGGACTTCTGCTGCTTGAGCCTCACTACTCGGGTATTGTTATTATCGGCGTATTGACGGTTATCATGCTTTACATTGGCGGCATGAAGACAAAATACCTTATTGTGGGCGGAATTGCGCTCGGCGCGATTATCCTGCTGCTTGCCGTAACCGGCGGCCTTTCCTACGCCATGAGCCGTATGGACGGCTGGGGTCAGGCGCTCTCTGCCGAGAGAGGAACCGAACTGTGGGATCAGACCTGGCAGACGCGAAACTCGCTTTACGCTATCGGTTCGGGCGGCCTTTGGGGACTCGGGCTGGGACAGTCAAGGCAGAAGTTCCTGTATCTTCCCGAGCCGCAGAACGACTTTATTTTCGCTATTGTTGTCGAGGAGCTCGGTCTTATCGGAGCGGCGATTATTCTGCTGATTTTCGCGCTGCTGGTGTGGCGCGGAATTACTCTTTCACTTCGCTCCAAGGATAAATTCGGCAAGCTGCTGGGCATAGGCCTTACATCGCAAATCGGCATTCAGGTGGTATTGAATATTCTGGTTATCACCGACTGGCTGCCCAATACGGGTATCAGCCTTCCGTTTTTCAGCTACGGCGGCTCCTCGCTTATCATGCTCTTGGCGCAGATGGGCATAGTTCTGTCAATCTCCCGAACAGCCAACATAGAAAGAACGTAGCCGTCACGCGGCAGGAAGCGCGCCTATTTAAAAGTCGGTTTATAGGAAAAATCGGTATAACGGCGCGTCATAACGCGGGAATAACGGTAATGTTTTTTTACAAACGTTAGTTGCGCGTCGTGTCCGTCGCGTCACGCGACCGGCGTGTTTTAACGCGGGTATCACGGTTATCATTTTTACAAACGTCTGATTCGCGGATTGGGTCAAGCATCACGCTTGCGCATACTGTAATTCCACACTCCAAACTAACCGCCAACCACTAACCACTGACCACTAATATAACATAGGGGTACATTATGAAAATTCTACTTGCAGGCGGCGGCACCGCCGGACACATCAATCCCGCCCTGGCAATTGCGGGCTATATCAAAACGCAGCGTCCCGACACCGAGTTTTTGTTTATCGGAAACAAGGACGGCATGGAGCAGCGCCTTGTAACTCAGGCGGGCTTTGAAATTAAATCCATTACAATTAGCGGCTTTCAGCGCAGCTTTTCTCCGAAAAGCATACTTGCCAATGTAAAAACCGTCAAGCGCACATTTTCGTCATCATCGGCGGCGCGCCGTATAATAAAGGAATTCAAGCCCGACATCTGCATCGGAACGGGCGGATATGTTTCGGGCCCCGTTGTCCGCGAGGCGGCAAAGCTGGGCGTGCCCTGTATTATTCACGAGCAGAACGCGTATCCGGGAGTTACCAATAAAATGCTCGCAAAGCGCGTAAAAAAGGTAATGCTGGCTGTCGAGGCGGCAAAGCCTTACTTTAAGGACGCACCCGTTGTTATTACGGGAAACCCCGTGCGAGGTGAGATTTTAACCGCCGACAAGGCGCACTCTCGCCAAAAGCTCGGGCTTGACCAGCGACCGGTGATTCTGTCGTTCGGCGGCAGCCTGGGCGCTCAGAAAATAAACGAATCTGTGTCAGAGCTTCTTATCCGAAGCGGCAAGGACGGAAGGTACCAGCACATTCACGCCTACGGTAAGTACGGCGGATGGCTGCCCAATAGAATAAAGGAAGCGGGCGTTGTGCTTGACGAATGCAAAAACCTTGACATACGCTCATATATCGACAACATGCCCGAGTGCATGGCGGCGGCTGATCTGGTGATTTGCCGCGCGGGAGCAATAACCCTGAGCGAGATTCAGGCTATGGGAAAGCCCGCGATCCTTATTCCGTCGCCTAACGTTGCCGAAAACCACCAGTACCACAACGCTATGGCGCTTGTAAACGCCGGGGCTGCCGAGATAATTGAGGAGAGCGAGCTGAGCGGCGAGGAGCTTATCCGCAAAGCCGATTCAATGCTGCAAAGTGCCGAAACTCTGGCGAAATTCAGCGAAAACTCCAAAAAAATGGCGATTACCAACGCAAATGAGCGCATTTATTCCGTTGTCAAACAGGTGCTTAATCTGATATAATACTGTTTGGTCTCACACTTCACCTTTTGTTTCATAGAATAAACTATGATTTAATGAGAAGGTGTTTGTGTGTCAAAACTGATTATTTCGGGACGAAAGCGGCTTTTGGGAGATGTAACTGTTCAGGGCGCGAAAAACAGCGCTCTGCCAATACTTGCTGCCGCCGTGATTTGCGGCGGCGAAAGCGTAATTTACAACTGTCCGCGGCTGTCGGACACCGAGGCTATGCTGCAAACGCTCCGTTATCTCGGCTGCAAAACCCGCCGCAGCTCAGGCACTGTACTTATTCAGAATGACGGGTTAAGCCGAAGTGATGTTCCCGATACTCTCATGCGCAAAACCAGAGGTTCGGTAGTGCTGCTGGGGGCGGTTCTCGCGGCGGAGGGAAAGGCAAAAATCTGTCTGCCCGGAGGCTGCGACATAGGAATACGTCCCATAGACATTCATATCAAGGCGCTGCGAAAGCTTGGAGCCGTTATAAAAGAGCGGCGCGGGTGTCTTGACTGCCGTGCGCCCCACGGCTTAAAGGGCTGTGAAATCGCTCTTCCTTTTCCAAGCGTCGGAGCTACCGAGGACATAATGCTTGCAGCCTGTACCGCAAGCGGCGAAACCGTAATTACAAACGCGGCAAGAGAGCCAGAGATTTGCGACCTTGCAGATTTTCTTAACCGCTGCGGAGCTAAAATTCAGGGCGCCGGCGAAAGCACAATTGTCATCGACGGCGTAAGCAGACTTTCGGGCCGCGACCACGCGATAATCCCCGACAGAATCGTCGCGGCGACGCTTATTTCGTGCGCGGCGGTAACGGGCGGCGAAATAACGCTTAAGGGCGTTATACGCAGCCATCTCAGCTCTGTTATTCCCGTGTTTGAGGACGCGGGCTGCACATTCGCTTTAAGCGGAAACGAACTGAAAGTAACGGCGCCCGAAAGACTCCGTTCAATGAAACTTGTAAGAACCATGCCGTATCCGGGCTTTCCTACCGACGCGCAGGCTCCCGTGCTTGCCGCCGCCAGCGTAGCCGACGGAACTACGGTGTTTATTGAGAATATATTTGAAAACCGCTATCGTCACGCCGCCGAGCTTGCGCGAATGGGCGCCGATATACGCGCCGAGGGAAAATTCGCGATCGTTGAGGGCGTGCCCGGCCTTTACGGCGCAGCGGTTGAGGCGACCGATTTGCGTGGCGCCGCGGCTCTTGTTGCGGCGGGGCTTTGCGCTGAGGGAAAAACCGAAATAAGCGGCGTTAAGTATCTTGAGCGCGGCTATGAGGATTTTGAGCAGGTTCTGACGTCACTTGGCGCGGACATTGTTAAGTTATAGAATCGTCAAATACGGCTTAATTTCATAGGAGGAATACTGTTGGATTCCAAGGACAAAAAACAGCTTGCCAAACAGCGCAAGGAAAACGCGCGGCAGGCACAGAAGTTCCACAGAGAACAGGAAAAACAGAATAAAAAATCCTCTGCAAGGCCCGGCAAAGCAGGCGGCTCCAAGAGCAAAATCAAAGAGGCGGTTAACGCGCGCCGCGCAAAGCGCCGTGAAGAGCGCCTTGAAAACCTGTCGCGTGAGGAAAAATACCTTCGCGAGGGTGAGGAAAAGCTAAGAAATCTGCAGCCTCAGGATCACGATGACGGATATTTTGTCGACGAATACGCCGAAAAGCAGCGTCAAAAAAAGCGCGCAAAGGAAATCCGCAAGCAGGAAAGCGAGGTTATTTACCGCAATAAAAAGCCGCTTTCAAGAAAACAGATCCGGATAAAGCGCATTCTGATTTCATCGGCAATTTTCGCCGCGGTTATAATTATCGGCGTAATTCTAAGCCTTACCGTTCTCTTTAAAACCGAAAAAATAGAGGTAGAGGGCGATATTTATTATGACAAGGACCAGATTATCGCTTTCAGTAATGTTGCGCCCCAACAGAATATTTTTATCGGTTCGTGGAATAGTACTCCCGAGGACATTATAAAGAATTTGCCTTATGTCGAGGACGCGAAAATTAGTTTTTCGATTCCCGATACAATTACCATAAAGGTGACTAATGCTGTTCCGACATATGCCGTTAAGGACGGCGATACTTACCTTGTTGTCAGCTCAAAGGGAAGAATTCTTGATACGGCAAATTTTAAAACCGATGATTTGGTTGATTTGAAATGCGGCGAAATCAAGAACAAGGAAAAGGGTCAGTATATAGATCTGGGCGACAACAGCGTTTATGAAATTCTTCACAGCGTTGCCAAAAGCTTTGCCGATAACGGTGTCGATAAAGTCACCGGATTTGATATTACAAGCTTGTCCGACATAACCATCAATTACGACAACAGAATTGATATTAAAATCGGTTTGCCCGAGGATATTGACTATAAAATAAAAACCGCTTTTACTATTATCAATGAAAAGCTTGACCCCAACAACACCTGTACGGTAACAGGCACGCTTGATGTGTCTACCTGTAATAAGAATAAAATATCTCACTACAAGCCTTATCCCACAACCGCGCCTACGGTTCCCGCTACTACGGCGCCCGCCACAGATCCCAACAGCGGAGATAATTATTATGATTACGGCGGCGATACGTATGATTACGGAGCATATGACAACGGTGCGAACACGTATGATGACGGTGCGAACACGTATGATGACGGCGCGAATACGTATGATTACGGCGGTGACAATAATGATTACGGGGCATACGACGGCAACACCTATGATGACGGCGGAAATGTATACGACTACGGCGGTAATCAGGATTACAACTGGCAGCCCGAATAATAACACCGGCAGGGCGATAAGTCTTTAAGGTCGGAGATGTATGCTGTTGCCTGCGCATTCGATGAAAAATGTGATAAAAAATAATCAATAAGCATTGATATTTTTGAAAATGTGTGTTAATATATTAGAAAAGTATGTATTATAAGATACTATGCGGTTTTTATAATAGATTTTCGAATCAATAAGGAGGAAGTTAAAAATGGCTTTTGAACTGGAACTGGAAAATGAATATATGCCGAAAATAAAGGTAATCGGTGTCGGCGGCGGCGGCGGAAACGCAGTTAACCGCATGGTTGCCATGGAAGTAAAAAATGTTGAGTTTATCGCTATTAACACCGATGAGCATGTATTAAGACTCTCAAAGGCTTCACAGAAGATTCAGATTGGTGAAAAGCTTACACGCGGCAAGGGCGCAGGCTCAATGCCCGCAATCGGACAGAGCGCCGCTGAGGAGAGCAGAGATGAAATCGCTGCTTTGCTCAAGGACACCGATATGGTATTTGTTACCGCAGGTATGGGCGGCGGCACAGGTACAGGCGCTGCTCCCGTAGTTGCTAAAATCGCAAAGGATATGGGCATTCTTACCGTAGGTGTTGTTACAAAGCCGTTTGCTTTTGAGGGCAAGAGAAGAATGACTCAGGCTGAGCAGGGTATTGCCGAGCTTTCAGCGTGCGTTGACTCTCTCATTATCGTTCCTAACGAAAGACTTAAATATGTTTCAGACACAAGCATTACTCTGCAGAACGCGTTCGCTATCGCTGACGATGTTCTCCGCCAGGGTGTTCAGAGTATTTCCGACCTCATTTTGCTCCCCGGTCTTGTAAACCTCGACTTTGCCGACGTAACATCAGTTATGAAGGACGCCGGTTACGCTCATATGGGTATGGGCAGCGCAACAGGTAAAGATAAGGCTACCGTTGCGGCTGACAAGGCTATTTCAAGCCCGCTGCTTGAGACCTCTATCGACGGCGCTAAGGGTCTTATCATCAACATCACAGCTTCCTCTGACGTAAGCCTCGACGATATCGACGCGGCTTCAACTATGGTCAAGGATAAGGTGAGCGAAGACGCCAACATTATCTGGGGTGCCGTTATCGACGATAAGATGGAAGACGAGATGAGCGTTACCGTTATCGCTACAGGCTTCGGTACAGCTGACACAGTTCCGCTTGTACAGCAGCAGAGCTCAATCGACAACGTAATCGTTGACACTCCCGAGCCCGAGGCTCCCAAGAAGAACAACCGCGCGGTAAAGGATACCACCGATGACGAGGATGATACATTCTACGACATCATGTCAATCTTCAATAAGTAAGTTAATAAGCAAAGCTAAGGCGTGCGGTTTTCCGCACGCCCTTTTTAGTGGTTAGTGGTTGGTGGTTAGTGTGGAGAGTGGAGTGTGAAGTGTGGAGTTATCGCGAATCAGACTTTTGTAAAAAAAGGTAACCGTAACACCCGCGATAAAATGCGCCGTTGCAGAAACCATTCTGTTATCTCACGTTCTCCAAAGGCGCGCTTCCTGCCGCGTGGCGGCCGTCACGTTTCCATTTGTTTGCCGAGGAAGGCGGCTGCTGACTGAGCAAGCTTTGTTTCAACCTCTGTGGGCAGCTTGACGTTTTCGCCGCTGAGCAGCACCACCGCGCCCATAACGTCGCCCGAGGCGATTATCGGGTAAATAACGGCGGCGTTGTGCTCCATCCCCTCAATCGGCTGCACATTGTCAAGCGTCTGAGCGTCGGCGATATAGCTTCGGCGGTTTTCCATAAAGTTTTCAAGCACCGCGCTGTTGCGGCGCTCAAGAAATTCGCGCTTTGAGCAGCCCGCAGCCGCGATAACATGGTCGGTATCGCAAATAAGCGTAGGCATGGCGCTTATCCGAGCAATTACGTCAGCGTACTGCGCCGCGAAAACCGAAAGCTCGCCCACAGGTGAATATTTCTTGAAAATAACCTCGCCGTCGGTCGCAGTGTATATCTCCAGCGGGTCGCCCTCACGAATACGCAGTGTTCTTCTGATTTCCTTTGGGATAACAACCCGTCCCAGATCATCGATTCTTCTGACTATTCCCGTTGCTTTCATATCTAAAATCTCCCTTGCTTTATAATAATTAGCAAAATAATTGCACGATTATTGTATGTTTACAAGCATTTATTATTCGCGGGTTAGGTCAGAAGAAGAATTTGGAAAAACAGGATAAATGTATACCATAATCCATTTATTTCTTGCTTTTACGGATTTAAGCAGATGCTTGCAAAACAGTAGAGGTTGTGGTAAACTTTGATTAATACAAAAGGGAGTGTTTCTATTGAAAAAAACAGTTGCCGCCGTATTCGCCGCGGCTTTGGTAATATTAACCGCTGTTTCAATCGGCGGCTGCACAAGCTCGGAGAACAGCGAAAGCATTGCATCTATGCCTGAAAATACATCTGTCACATCACAACAGAGTACCGCGTATTCCGCTCCGATAACAACATCGCCGAAGGTTAAGCCTACAGGCGCGTCAGATAAAGAGCAGCTTAGTGACGAAGTTATTAAAGCAGCCCTTGACTACTGCAAAATGAGCCGGGATTACAGGGATTGTGTTAAGCTTAATAAGAACGAAATGGCACATGACGGCTCGTTTTATCATTTTGTTTATGTCGAAAAAGATGACACGGTTATTCCGCTGGTGATCTCTTACGACGCAAAAACCGTGTACGAGCCGTCTGATTTTTTTGCCAAATACGGTACGGTTGAGGAGGCTACTACAGAAAAATCGGGAGACAGTCATCGAAGCCGTAATTCCGAAGAATCCTCAGATAATGAAGAGTACAATGACGACTACGAAGAATACTACGATGAGGATTATTATTACTGATCAAGCTTGACATGAAGTAATTGATTAAAAAAGGAGCTGATTCTTCCGTGCTGTCAACATCTCGGCGCAAAATAATCCCGACTGTTGCAATCATTCTTGCGTTTGTTGCTTTAACGCTGATTGGCTGTCAGGTGAAAAATGAAAGCAGAGTCTCGTCACCCGATCAAGCTGCATTTAAGAAAATGGAAACCGAGTATTATATCAATAGCGACGGTACCGCAACATTGACCGGGTTGCAATTCAACGAGGGTCAGGATACTCTCGATATTCCCGAGACTATCGAAGATCATACCATAACAAAGCTGGATTTCGGCTCTAATTACTTCCACTACAACATAAAAAAGGTAGTAGTTCCCGAAACCGTTACATCATTGAGCGAAATGGCTTTTGAGCCGTTTCCGCAACTGGAAAAGGTTGAATTCAAAGGCAGCGGCATCACGGAAATCGGTAAAAATACTTTTTGCTGCTGTGAAAACTTAGAGGATATTCGGCTTCCCGAAAGCATCACTTATATCGGTGACAACGCGTTTTACAAATGCAGTAAGCTTACTGAAATCACTATTCCGGAAGGCGTTAAGGAAATAGGGCAGCGCGCGTTTTATATGGCAGGAATAAAAAAGATCAACATACCGGAAGGTGTGACGGAAATAAAGGATTTCACCTTCTATCAAACTAAATTGGAGCAAGCTGAAATTCCGTCATCCGTGACTTCAATCGGTGAAAACGCTTTTGGTCTTTGCTATGATCTGACCTCAGTTGATTTTCCCGAAAAGCTGACCTATATCGGCAATGAGGCGTTCGATCGCTGCGGCAAATTAAAGAAGATAGCTATTCCCTCGGGCATAACCGAAATCAGCACGCGCGCATTCTACGGATGCAGTGCGCTGTCTGACATTGAGTTGCCTTCAAAACTGCAATCCATTCAGGATGAGGCTTTTGGCAACTGCGGAATGACGCAGATAACCATTCCCGACAGCACCACTAAAATCGGTAAAGGTGTTTTTTACGGCTGCAAGTCGCTCAAGAGTATTACTCTGCCGAAAAATATCAAATACCTTTCAGAAGAAATGTTCAAGGACTGTGAATCTCTCGAAAGTTTTGATATCCCCGATACGGTAACCGTAATCGGAGGACAAGCCTTCTACGGCTGCAAGTCGCTGAAGAGTATTTCGCTGCCAAAAAATATTGATTACATTCCCAAATATTTGTTCCATGGATGTGAACTTCTTAATGATATTATTATTCCCGATACGGTAACAAAAATCGGATATGGAGCTTTCTTTGGCTGCAAGTCTCTTAATAATATTGATATTCCCGATGCGGTGACAGAAATTGGCGAAAGCGCTTTCTCGGATTGCAAATCGCTGAAAACCGTCAAGCTTCCGCCAAACATAACACAGCTTCGGAAAAATCTATTCTCATCATGTTCATCACTAAATAATATATCAATTCCTGAAGCGGTTACAAAAATAGAGGAGCGGGCATTTTTCGGAACTAATCTGAAAACAGTTTATATCCCTGATATGGTTACTTCCGTGAGTGATCAGGCGTTTGGCGAATGCGGCAGCTTGAAAGAAGCCTCGATTCCGGAAAATGCGCAAATTGCGGAAAATGCCTTTGACGCCAATGTCAAACAAACCGTCCGCCAAAGAGAGGTGAACTCAGTATGATGAAAATGTCACCTAAAAAACTTTTGCTCCGTGTTGCGGCGTTATTAACCGTAACCGCATGCGTCATAGGCTTCAGCGGATGCTATCAGTCAAAAAAACGTGACTATGACAAAGCAAAGTTTAAATATTCAGTTAATAAAGATGACACAGTCACCATCACAGGGGTTGACGATGGCGGCAACGAAATGAACGGAATTAAAGTTCCGCGCACAATTGAGGGCAAAACCGTTACCGTAATAGGCAAATCAGCTTTTTCTGAAGGAGAAATGGTAGGCGGCGATGAGAAATATCTTATTGTGCTTCCGGATACTATCACTAAAATTGAGAAATATGCCTTTAGCCATTCTTCCATAAAGGATATCACAATTCCCGACAGTGTGGTTGAAATTGAAGAGGGCGCGTTCAGCGGTGTTAAGCTGGAAAGCGTTATCGTACCTAAAGACACGAAAATTGCGGAAAAAGCTTTTTCTGACTCTGTAAAAATAATCAGGAAATAATTGATATTTGTTTTTGCTCCCCCCAAAAAAACAAAGCGCTCCCGGCAAAAAACCGGAAGCGCTTTTAAGTTTAGCTAAAAATCAGTCTTCGCAGGGAACAAAATCGTCCTTTGTTGCGCCGCAAAGAGGGCAGCACCAATCGTCGGGGATATCCTCAAACGCTGTGCCGGGAGCGATACCGCTGTCGGGATCGCCCTCTGCGGGATCATAAATGTAGCCGCAGGGCTCGCACATGTATTTCATGACTGTTTCTCCTTTCGTAAGATTCGTATTTTTGCGGATCTTTCCGCTTTTTAACTTTATAGGTATTTGCGCCACGCTGCAATTACAGCAGGTGAGCTCTGAGCTCTTCGCCGGACTGCGCGCTGAGGTAAGCGGGAGCGATGTCAAATACTGTCTTGGCGCCTGTTGCTCCCTCGGCGTTAAGTCTTGCCGCGGCTCTTGCGTACGCAATCAGAACCGAGCCAGTGAATTCGGGGTTTGAGTCAAGTTTAAGGCTGTACTCAATAACGTGATTTGTGCCGTCGGAGCTTTCGCCCGAGTAGATAACCGAGCCGCCGTGGGGCAGACCGCTGTGGTTAGCCTTCATCTCCTCGGCGGAAATGAATGTTACGGTGGTGTCGTAATCAGAGAAGTAGTTGGGCATGGTCTTGATTTCGTTTTCAATTCTCTTTAGGTCGGCGCCTTCTTCGGCAACAACAAAGCACTCTCTGGTGTGCTTTTCGCGTGTTGTAAGCTCGGGGTTGCTGCCGCTTCTTACGGCGTCAAGTGCAGCGGGAACGGGAACGGTATACTGACGCGCGTCAATAACGCCCTCAATTCTTCTTACGGCGTCCGAGTGACCCTGGCTTACGCCCTTGCCCCAGAAGGTGTAGTCCTTGCCGTCGGGCAGAACGGCGTGAGCGTATACTCTGCTTATGGAGAACATGCCGGGATCCCAGCCGCAGGAGATAATGCCTATTTTGCCTGCTGCCTTGCTTGCTTTGTCAACATTGGCAAAATGCTCGGGAACCCTTGCGTGGGTGTCAAAGCTGTCGATTACATTGTACATTGCCGCGTACTTGGGCGTCATCTCGGGCAGGTCGGTTGCGCTGCCGCCGCAGATAACAAGAACGTCGATGTCCTCTTTGCCTGTGTCGAGGTCGGCGGTGCTTTTAACGGCCGCGCCCTCTGTGTTGATTTTAAGCGTAGCGGGGTCTCTTCTGGTGTAAACGGCAACAAGCTCCATGTCGTCATTTTTTTTGATTGCAGCCTCAACGCCTCTGCCGAGGTTGCCGTAACCCAAAATACCAATTTTTACCATATAAATTACCTCCAAGGATAGATTTGCAATAATTATTCGAAAATTTTCAGCGAGATGTCAAACGCCTTTACCGAGTGGGTAAGCGCTCCCATTGAAATGATGTCAACGCCTGTTTCGGCTATTGCCCTTAGTGTTTTTGACGTAATGTTGCCGCTGGCTTCAAGCAGCGCTCTGCCGTTTGTGATTTCAACCGCCTCGCGCATCTCCTCAAGGCTCATGTTGTCGAGCATGATTACGTCAACGCCTGCCTCAAGCGCCTGGCCGAGCTCGTCGAGGTTGCGCACCTCAAGCTCGATTTTTGTCATGTGGCCGAGCTTTGTTTTGAGTTTAGCCACAGCCGATGCAATTCCGCCGCCCGCGTCAACGTGGTTGTCTTTAAGCATTGCCGCGTCGGACAGGTTGTAGCGGTGGTTTCTGCCGCCGCCTACGGTTACAGCATATTTTTGAAGCGGGCGCAGACCCGGCAGTGTTTTTCTGGTGTCGGCAATGCTCGCGTTTGTGCCGTTCACAATGTCAACCGCTTTTCTTGTTGCGGTAGCGACGCCGCTCATATGCTGAATCAGGTTGAGCGCGGTGCGCTCGCCCTTTAGAATAGTGCGTGTCTTGCCCTTGATTTCGGCAATTATATCGCCATTTTCAAGAAAATCGCCGTCGTGCTTGTATACCTTAGCCTCAAAGCCCGCGGGCTGAAGAAGCTCAAACACGCGCAGAGCGATGTTGATGCCGCAGAGCACGCCGCTGCTTTTTGCCAGAAAGCGCGCCGTGTTTTCCTGTTCCTCGTCAATGAGGTAGTCGGTGGTGGTGTCGAGGTAGTTAATGTCCTCTAAAAGCGCGGTTTTTATAATATCATCTATGTAAATGCTGTTGATCATTGATTTCCCTCCCTGACCTCGTCAAGAATAATGCTCGCGACTACCGCAATGCTCTTTGCCTCGACAAAGTCTGAGCTGACAGCGTAGTTTTCGCTGAACAGCTGCTTTATTATTTCTTCGATTTCCCTGTAGCTGTCCTCATATTTTTCAGGCTTCGGCAGAACAAAATAAGCGTCCTGCAAAATCTCCCTTATTCTGGAGCGGAAGCCGTGAGGAATCGGCTTGCCGTCAATAGGTCGGTGAGCAGGCTCCAAGCCGAGCGGCCGTCTGCCGTACTTTTTAAGGCGGCGCGTGATGTCCTCGGCGGCGGTCCTTGAGTAAACAAGAGCCTCAAGAAGCGAGTTGCTCGCCAGTCGGTTGGCGCCGTGAACGCCTGTATGGGCGCATTCGCCCGCGGCGTAAAGGCCGTCAATTGATGTGCGCGAGTTGAGGTCGACGTCGATTCCGCCCATCAGGTAGTGCTGGCAGGGGAATACGGGGATCCTGTCCTTGGTGATGTCAACGCCCTCCTCAAGGCAGCGCTCCGAAATCATCGGGAAGCGCTCACGCAGGAAGTCGGCGGGCTTGTGGGTGATGTCGAGGTAAAAGTCCTCGCTGCCCGTCTTTATCGATTCGCGGATAATCGCGTTTGAAACAACGTCTCTCGGCGCAAGCTCGCCGCGCTTGTCATAGTCAAAGGCAAAGCGCTCGCCGTTGCAGTTCAAAAGCACTGCGCCCTCGCCGCGAACAGCCTCGCTTATCAGAAAACGCTCTCTGTCCTTGTCGGCGGCGAATGCGGTGGGATGGAACTGAACGCGCGACAGGTTGCGGATTGTCGCTCCGAGCATGTGGGCAAAGGCAATACCGTCGCCCGTCGCAATAGCCGAGTTGGTTGTGTATTTGTAAACTCTGCCGATGCCGCCCGTGGCGAATATGCAGTAGTTGCAGCCGTAGTAGCGCGGTTTTCCGTCGCGAAGCACGCTAAGATAAAAGCCGTTGAGCGTTTTGTGAATCGAGTAAAGCAAAGCGTTGTCAATAATATCAACATTCGGCAGGCTGCTTACAACAGAGATAAGCCCGTCGACAATCGCCTTGCCCGTTGAGTCTTTGTGGTGGACAATTCGGTTGCGGCTGTGGCCTGCTTCAAGGGTTTTCTTCATTGTGCCGTCGGGATTAAGGTCGAAGTCCACGCCGAGCTGCTGAATGTGAAGCACATCGGACGGACCTTCTTTTACGAGCTTTTCAACCGCCGCAAGGGTGTTTTTGTATTTGCCCGCGATCAGCGTGTCGCTTATATGGAGCTTGTACGCGTCATGAACGGTGTCAAGTACGCAGGCTACTCCGCCCTGAGCCAGCGAGCTGTTTGACAGCGGAAGCTCGCGCTTGGAAATCAGCAGCACGCTGACGTCACTCGGAAAGCTGAGCGCGCCGTAAAGTCCCGCGGCGCCTGTGCCGACAATAACAACGTCATATCGTTTGTCCATGTTAAACCCTCGAATTCTATTTACAAATTAAAATAATTAGGATATACTAATCTATATATTTTAGAAAAATAGCAATTAATAAATGTATTATACACCAACAATTTAAATTAGTAAAGTAAATTTAAAGAAAAAAGGTTAATCAAATGGAAATGATAAACAACGAAGAAAAAATAACCCGAGCGCTGCTTGTGTGCGTCGATACGGGTGATTATGAACCCGAGGCGTCGCTCGACGAGCTTCATGAGCTTGTAAGGAGCGCGGGCGCCGAGCCTGCTTTTTCGCTGACGCAGAAGCTCAGCCGCGTTGAAAGCGCAACGTACGTTGGCAGCGGAAAGCTGCAGGAGATTGCCGACCTCTGCCGCGAACAGGAGCTCGATTTGATTGTTGTGGACAGCGAGCTGTCTCCCACTCAGATAAAGAATATTGAAAACGCCACCGACGTGCGCGTAATCGACCGCACAACGCTTATTCTCGATATATTTGCCCTGCGCGCGCGCTCTAAGGAAGGCAAGCTTCAGGTAGAGCTTGCTCAGCTTAAATATATGCTGCCGCGCCTTACGGGCAAGGGCATTGAGATGTCGCGTCTGGGTGGCGGTATAGGCACTCGCGGCCCCGGTGAAACAAAAATCGAAACCGACCGCAGGCATATCCGCCGCAGAATGGAAACGCTCAAGGAGGAGCTGGATGAGGTTGAAAAGCACCGGGCCATGCTCAGGCGCCGCCGCGAAAAGGACGGCATTATCACCTGCGCTATCGTAGGCTACACAAACGCCGGCAAGTCAACTCTTATGAACACCCTGACCGACGCGGGCGTTCTTGCTCAGGATAAGCTGTTCGCGACCCTTGACCCGACCTCACGCGCGCTCAGGCTCCCGAGCGGAGTCAGCGTAATGCTGATTGACACTGTAGGGCTTGTAAGGCGGCTGCCGCACCATCTTGTCGAGGCATTCCGCTCCACTCTTGAGGAAGCGGCTCAGTCGGATATTATAATCAACCTCTGCGACGCGTCGTCGGAGGAATCAAGGGTGCATTTGCAGGTTACGCGCGATTTGCTCGATTCGCTCGGCTGCGGCGACACTCCCGTGCTCACGGTGCTCAATAAATGCGACCTGCTCGACGACAGCCTGCTTGCTCAGGACTTCAATTCCTATATTAAGATAAGCGCGAAAACCGGCGATGGTATCAACGCGCTTCTAAAGGCGATTGACGACAACCTGCCCGTAAGAATGAAGCGAGTAACTCTGCTTGTCCCGTTTGCAAGCGCTGGTATCGTGAGCGAGATCCGCGACAGCGGCACACTGCTCAGCGAGGAATACACCGCCGACGGTGTTGCGGTTGAAGCGATTGTTGATGAAATACTCTACGCACGCGTGCGTGATTTTGAAAGAAAACCCGATTAAGGAGATAATATGGACACGGTTACAAACTTTGACTTTTCAATTTTAAATTTCATACAGGAGCACTTTCGCTGTGACTTCCTTGACGGCGTGTTCGGATTCTTCGGCGCCGTGGGCAACATGGGGCTTATTTGGATTGTCCTGTCAATTGTTATGCTGTTTTTCAAAAAGACCAGAACGGCGGGGATACTCGCGCTGCTGTCAATGGGGCTGGGCTATTTGCTGGGCGATATCGTAATAAAGCCGATTGTTCAGCGGCCGCGCCCGTTCACTTTTGACATCGACCTTAACATGTTTCGAAACGCCGATTTAATCAGCAAAAAGCCCGGCAATTTCAGCTTTCCGTCAGGCCACAGCGCGGCGGCATGGGCGTTTGCAACGACGCTGCTGGTAAAAAGAAGAACCCTTGGTCTTATAGCCGTTGTGCCTGCTGTGCTGATGATGTTCTCGCGCCTTTACCTGTATGTGCATTTTCCGTCCGACGTGCTCTGCGGCGCGCTTCTGGGCGTTGCTTCGGCGTTTGTTGTAATGCTGATTTTTAAAAAGACAAGGCTTGAAACAAAGCTTTCACGCAGGTGATTATTCTTTGCCCCTCATTTGAGGGGCTTTTCTTTTGAAAAAATAAAAGTCAGAAAAAGTCAAAAATTTCTCAAAAGTTAGTATTCGGGAGAATTCAAGAGTAAACCAAAGAAAACAAGAGGAAAGTATCAAATATCTGACTTTATTTGACTTTGACTTTCTCTGACCTTGCCGATATAATATAATCAAAGCCCGAAAGGGTTAGGAAAGAAGGAATGATTATGAGAATGAGCGATTTGGTGGCTCAGTATATTTTAGAGATGCTTGAAGAGCAGGACGGCAGCGCTGAAATCAAGCGCAACGAGCTTGCGGGAAATCTGGGCTGCGTGCCAAGCCAGATAAACTACGTAATAACCTCGCGCTTTACTCCCGAGCAGGGCTATATAGTAGAGAGCAGGCGCGGCGGCGGCGGATACATAAAAATCAGCCGCGTTAAAATGGACAACGGCACCGCGCTTATGCACATTGTCAATTCCGTAGGCGAAAGGCTTGACAAGGCTACGGCTGAGGTAATGCTTCGCAACATGCTCCAGCGCAGAATGATGGAAATGCAAACCGCCAAGGTAATTGCCTCCGCGCTGTCAGACAGAACTCTGAGAAATGTTGAGCAGGAAAAGCGCGATACAGTTCGCGCGGATTTATTTAAGAATATGCTATTGACACTCGACAGCTAGGTATATGAAAGATATGAGGTGAAAGCTATGAAATGTCAGAAATGCGGCGCCAATAACGCCAACACACATGTAAAAACTATTATTAACGGCGAATACAAAGAATACGACCTGTGCAGCGAATGTGCTCACAAAATGGGCTATACCAACGTGTTCTCCGACATGGAAAACGATTTTTCAAATCTGCTGGGAAGTTTTTTCACAAATGTGCTCCCCGCAAGAACTCAGGCTACGCGATGTGAATTCTGCGGCAGCACCTACGCCGAAATCGCAAAGACAGGTCAGGTAGGCTGCGCAAACTGCTATCAGCTTTTTGCCGACCAGCTTTATCCGTCGATAAGAAGGATTCACGGCAATACCACCCACTGCGGAAAAAACAGCGGAAAGGGCGAAAACAAGGAGAAAAAGCCCAATGAAAAAACCCGCGATGAGCTTGTTGCGGATTTAAAGAAACAGCTCGACGCGGCAATCAGGGAACAAAACTTTGAGCACGCCGCCGAGCTCCGCGACAAAATCAAGGAAATGGAGGGAGAAGCATGAGCAGCGTAGTAATTTCAACCAGAGTGCGTCTGGCGAGAAACCTAAAGGGTTATCCTTTCCCCTGCAAGCTAAGTCAGCAGGGCAGGGAAGAGGTGATTGAAAAGGTGCGCGACGCGGTTAAAAACGGCAACAGCGTGCTTGCCGATGACTTCTCCTATATCAAGATGAGCGCTCTTGACCCTATTCAGGGCGTGTCGCTAGTTGAAAGGCGGCTTGTAAGCCCTGAGTTTATAAGCGACAATGATGGCAGGGCGCTGCTTTTAAGCAGTGACGAAAGCCTTTCGATCATGCTCAACGAGGAGGATCATATCCGACTGCAGGTTATCACCAAGGGCTTGTCGCTTGAGCAGGCGTACGACACCGCCGACAAACTTGACACCCTGCTTGACGAGCGGCTTGAATTCGCGTTTGATAAGCGTCTGGGGTATCTTACCCAGTGTCCCACAAATCTGGGAACCGGCATGAGAGCCTCGGTAATGCTTCACCTGCCCGCGCTTGAAAAAAGCAGGGCGATAAGCAGGATAGCGGGCAACCTCTCAAAGCTCGGGCTGACGATAAGAGGTGCTCACGGCGAGGGCACCGAGCCCAAGGGAGCGCTTTACCAGCTCAGCAACCAGGTAACTCTCGGGATCTCGGAAAAGGCGGCGATTGAAAATCTAAAGAACATCACCGCTCAGCTTGTGGCTCAGGAGGAGCAGGCGCGCGAACGCCTTTGCAAAAGCGACGAGGTAAAGGATACTATCGCGAGGAGCCTGGGAATCCTTAAATACGCCCTTGTTATCTCACACGACGAGGCTCTTAATCTTTTGTCAAACGTAAGGCTCGGAGTTGTGTCGGGGCAGATAACCGAAATCGGCGTCGACGTTATCGACAAACTGATGACAGACGTCGAGCCCGCCACTCTTTCGGTCAACGCTAAAAAAAGCCTTTCACCGCACGAAAGGGATATCGAAAGGGCAAAACTGATTCAACAGACAATCAATTGATTATACACCACTAAACTAAGGGGGTAATTCTATGTTTAAATTTCAGGGTTTTACGGAAAAAGCAAACAAGGCGCTCAACCTTGCCGTCGAGTCGGCTCAACAGTTCGGCCACAGCTATGTGGGAACCGAGCATGTGCTTTTGGGACTTCTGAAGGAGGGCACGGGAGTTGCCTGCACCGCTCTCAGCGCCTGCGGCGTTACGGCGGAAATGATTGAGGGAAAAATACGTTCAAGCGCTTACGGCGGCGCTCCCACAAGCCTTAATGCCAACGATTTTACCCCGCGTACAAAGCGTGTACTGCGCTCGGCTCTGGCTGTTTCCGCAAGGGTGGGCAGCAGCTATGTCGGCACCGAGCACCTGCTTATCGCTCTTGTGTCCGACAGCGACAGCTACGCCGTAAGCTTCCTAAACGACGCGGGCGTAAGTATCAGCTCACTTGTTGAGCAGGTGCAGAACGCTCTGGGCGGAAAAAGCAATCCAAACGGCGGCTTCGGCGAGCAGGGCGCAACAGATCACGCCAATTCAGGCGATGGCGGCTCGGCTCTTGAAAAGTTCGGCAGAGACCTTACAAAAGCGGCTAAAAACGGCGAAATAGACCCTGTGATCGGCAGGGAAAAGGAAATCGAGCGCGTTATTCAGATTCTTTCGCGCCGCACAAAAAACAACCCCGTGCTCATCGGTGAGCCGGGCGTCGGCAAAACAGCCGTTGCCGAGGGCTTGGCGCTTGAAATCAGCAAGGGCAGCGTACCCGAAATCCTGCGCGACAAGCGCGTTGTCAGCCTTGACCTTACGGGAATGGTCGCGGGCGCTAAGTACCGCGGCGACTTTGAGGAGCGAATCAAGGCGGCTATTGACGAGGTTAAGCAGTCGGGCGACGTTATCCTCTTTATCGACGAGCTGCACACCATCATTGGAGCGGGCGCGGCTGAGGGCAGCGCTGACGCGGCTAATATTTTAAAGCCCTCGCTCGCGCGCGGTGATTTTCAGGTTATCGGCGCAACAACTCTCAACGAATACAGAAAATATATCGAAAAGGACGCGGCTCTTGAGCGCCGCTTCCAGCCCGTAAAAATCGGCGAGCCCACTCAGGAGCAGGCGGTTGAAATCCTCAAAGGCCTGCGAGACAGCTACGAGGCTCACCACAAGGTAAAAATCACCGACGAGGCGATTGAGGCCGCGGTTAAGCTGTCCTCGCGCTATATCGCCGATCGCTACCTCCCTGACAAGGCTATTGACCTTATTGACGAGGGCGCGTCAAAGGTCAGACTTGCCTCGATGACCTCTCCAGATAACATAAAGGAGCTTGAGGACAAGGTTAAAGCTCTCGAAAACGAGAAGGCGAGCGCGGTTAACGAGCAGGATTTTGAGCGCGCGGCAAAAATCCGCGACGAGCAGAAAGCTGTTCAGGAAAAGCTTGACTCCGCCAAAAAGAGCTGGCAGGAAAAGCGAAATGAAAACTGCGGCGAGGTTGACGCTCAGGTAATCGCGAAAATCGTGTCCGACTGGACGGGAATCCCCGTTGTTCAGCTCACCAAGGAGGAGAGCGAAAGGCTGCTCAACATGGAGCAGGTGCTCCACGAGCGCGTCGTCGGTCAGGATGAAGCCGTTACCTCAATTGCCAAGGCAATCCGCCGCGGCAGGGTAGGGCTTAAAGACCCGAAGCGCCCCGTAGGCTCGTTTATCTTCCTCGGCCCCACGGGCGTAGGCAAAACCGAGCTGTGCAAGGCGCTTGCCCAGGCGATGTTCGGCGACGAAAACGCCATGCTCCGCCTCGATATGTCCGAGTACATGGAGAAGCACACGGTGTCCAAGCTCATCGGCTCACCGCCCGGCTACGTCGGCTTTGACGAGGGCGGCCAGCTTACCGAAAAGGTGCGCAGAAAGCCCTATTCGGTAGTGCTGTTCGACGAAATCGAAAAGGCTCACCCCGATGTATTCAACATGCTGCTTCAAATCCTTGAGGACGGCAGACTTACCGACAGTCAGGGCAGAACCGTCGACTTTAAAAACACCATCATCATAATGACCTCAAACGTCGGCGCGCGGCTTATCACCGACAAGCAGAAGTCGCTGGGATTCGCTCAGGAAACCAATGATGCCAAGCAGGAGGATATCAAAACCCTGGTGCTCGGCGAGCTGAAAAAGGTGTTCCGTCCCGAGTTTTTAAACCGTGTTGACGACATCATCGTGTTCAACAAGCTCACGCAGGACGAAATCAAGCAAATCGCGGGCAAAATGCTCGACACCCTCGCGGGCAGACTCCGGGCGATGAATATTTCAATCACCTTTACCGACGCGGCTGTTACCGCAATTGCCGACAAGGGCTTTGACGACAGCTACGGCGCAAGACCGCTGAGAAGGGCAATCCAGAGCGAGATTGAGGACCCCCTCAGCGAGCAGATGCTTGACGGAAAAATTACCGAAAACAGCAGCGTAACCTGCGATTATCAGGACGGCAAGTTTGTGTTTAACTGATGACAGAAATATTGCCGATTCAGGAAAGATTCCGCTGATGTCGGTGTAAATCCTAAAAGACTTTATTTTCCAATAAAAACCGACCTCCGAAAATCAGATTCTTTGTCTGAAATTCGGGGGTCGGATTGTTTTTGACAGTATTTTAATTATCTGTTAGCTTATATTTTTTTGTAAGTATTTCAGGTCCGATTGAGTCCCTTACATCTTTAATAAATTCCTGCAGCTCCTCTTTTTTTACGCGGATAATTGCGGGAGAAGCGCCCGTAAGCGCCGCAATATCCTCCTCAGACGCGATTAATCGCTTGGCTTTCAAATACTCCTCAAACGAAGCTCCGTTATTATTCTCAAAAAAGCTGTCGACGTCAGCCGCGCTGAAGCCTTGTTTTAAAGGATAAAAATAAGCGTTGAGCAGAGCTTCAAGCTTGGAAATGATTTCGGGATTATATATCATTTCGCCCGCGGCTATATCAATAAACTTTTTGGTTTTGAAATATTCCGACATATTCGTGCACGCGGCGGTAAATTCCGTTTCCGCAGCGTCTGAATTGGCGTACTCCGTGAACGAATACTCAAGTCCTTCGTAATCTTTAATCTCCGATTCGCCCGTGAGTTTCCACGAATCAACCTCGTCGAGATTGGGCATAAAGGTGTCTGCACCGCCGTCAAAGCGCATTTTTGTTATATATGCTTTTGAGCAGTAGGGAAGAAGCTGGCGGTAAATTAACCCGCCGCCGATCACCATAATGTCGTCGGAAGAAAAAGATTTCAGCAGATTAAGCGCCTGTTCAATGCTGCGGCACACAACCGCGCCCGCGAAAGCGGCTTCGCTTCTTGTCAGTACTATATTCAGTCTTCCGGGTAAGGGGCGGCTGTTTTTGAATGAGCGGAGCGTTTTAGAGCCCATTACAAGCACATGGCGCTGAGTTGTTTCTCTGAAAAAGCGCATATCATCGGGGATTGAGGTAAGCAAATCGCCTTCCTTGCCGATTCCCCAGTTTTTGTCAACAGCGACAATAAGTTTCATTTTTTCAGCCCCTTAAACAGCGACGGGAATTTTATGCTTGAACTCGTGCGACTGATAGTCAAGAAGCTCAAAATCATCCGTCGTAAAGTCGTAGAAGTTCTTAACGTCGGGATTAATGCGGAACTTCGGCGCGGGATAGGGCGCAAGCTCCATCAGCTCTTTTACATAGGAAATATGGCGGTCGTAGATATGGGCGTCCGCGATTACATGAAGCAGGGTTCCCGCCTCAAGATTTGACACCTGAGCCAGCATATGTAACAGAACGGCGTACTGGCACACGTTCCAGTTGTTGGCTACAAGCATATCCTGCGAGCGCTGATTGAGAATCATGTTAAGCCTTTTACCGGAAACATTCAGGGTTACGCTGTAGGCGCAGGGATAAAGATTCATTTCGGAGAGGTCGTTGTGATTGTAGATGTTTGAAATAATGCGGCGCGACTCGGGGTGGTTCTTCAAATCATAGAGGATCCTGTCAACCTGATCAAACTCGCCCTCGGGATATTTGTGCTTGATAGAAAGCTGATATCCGTAGGCTTTTCCGATAGATCCGTTTTCATCAGCCCATGAATCCCAGATATGGCTGTTTAAATCCTTTACGTTGTTGGACTTTTTCTGCCAAATCCACAGAAGTTCATCAATGCAGCTCTTAAAATATGTTTTTCTGAGCGTCATTACGGGAAACTCTTTTTGCAGATCGTAGCGGTTCACAACTCCGAAAGCTTTTGTTGTATGAGCCGGTGTTCCGTCCTCCCAGTGAGGGCGCACGTTGCAGTCAATGTCGGAAAAACCGTTGGTGAGAATCTCTTTGCAATTTGCCTTAAAAACCTCGTCGGCGTAACTCATGATAATCCCTGCTTTCAAATGTATTTTTTAAATTATACTTTGATTTTTTGTCTTTGTCAATTATGCGCGGCGGCATTAATACGCGGTGAGCAGCGGCGAAATACCCGCTGTCATTTCCTTGTTGGCGTAAGGAATATATTTAATCGCTTTTCCGCAGCCCATAATGACGCAATCTGTCGAGTATTTGTGTACGCGAACCTTCAGCTTGGTGGCAAGGCTTACAAGCCGAGCCATACCGTCAAGCTTTGCAAGACCTCCGGTAAGGATTATTCCGTCGGTGTAGATGTCGCTGATAAGCTCGGGCGGAGTTTGCTCAAGTACGTCGCGGATAGACGCGGCGATTTCGTTTGCGATTTCCTCAATTGCTTCCTTTATTTCCTCGCCTGTAACATCGGCGAAGCGGGGCAGACCGCTCAGGGCGTCTCTGCCTTTAAGACGGAAGGTTTTCTGTTCTGCGGGTGTTACTACGCATCCGATGGCTTTTTTGCAGCTTTCCGCCATATTGGTGCCTATGACCAGATTGTATTTTTTGCGGACATATTTTACAATTTCCTCATCCATAGCTCCGCCCGCGCGCTTTACGCTTTTTGACACCGAAAGCCCTCCCAGCGAGAGCACGCCTATGTCGGCGGTTCCGCTGCCAATATCGGCAATAAAAACTCCGTGGGGCGAGGTGATATCCATTCCGCAGCCGAGAGCCGCCGCCTTCGGGGTTTCAATTAAATAAACCTTTTTTGCGCCGAATGAGCTTACGGCATTTACAACCGCGCGCTTTTCAACCTCGGTCAGCGCGCAGGGAATGGCGGTGATTACACGCGGAGAAGTGATTTTTTCGGTGCATACCTCGTTGATAAGGATAGATACCATTTCTTCAACCAAATCCGACTGCGCAATAACTCCGCTGTCAAGCGGATGAGCGGCGCGGATTCCCAGCGGAGTTCTTCCTATCATAGAATAAGCCTCGTCGCCTACGGCGAAAATCTCATTGGTATCGACGTCGTAGGTGATTACGCTCGCCTCGTCGAGCACCTTTCCTTTATTTTCAATAAATACTCTGGTCCTGTCTGAGCCCAAGTCAATTGCAATATTCATATCTAACTCCCAAAATTTGTATTAATACAGGCTGTTACCGCGTACCAGAAACTCGCGCAGAGCGCTGTAGCGTTTTGTCCGGCGGTTGTTGTTTACCATGTATTCCACGGTTTGCGGATTGCCTACAAGAATAAGCGTCTTTTTAGCGCGGGTGACGGCGGTGTAAAGCAGGTTGCGGTAGTAAAGCTGCGGAGGCCCCGAGAACATCGGGATAATTACCGCGTCAAACTCATTTCCCTGGCTTTTATGAACCGTAATGGCATACGCGAAGTCGAGATCCGAGCAAGCCTCAAAACTCAGGTTCGCGGTTTTGTCGTAAAAGTTTACGCGGATAAGCTTGTTGCGCCTGTCGATTTTTTCAATAATGCCGATGTCGCCGTTGAAAACGCCCTCGCCGGTTTCGCCGTTATCGCGGAACCACCGTATGTCATAGTTGTTTTTAATCTGCATAACCTTGTCGCCCTCGCGGAAGGTTTTGCTGCCTATTACCGCCTCGGCTTTGTCATCGTCTTTCGGATTAAGCCTTGCCTGCAATTTATGATTAAGCTCAGCTGTGCCCAGCTCGCCTTTTTTTGAGGGTGAGAGCACCTGAATGTTTTCAAACGGCGAGTATCCGTAGGCGTTGGGCAGGCGGTTTTTGCAAAGGTCGGTAATGAGCTCGGTAACGTCGCTTTTTACACCGCGGCGAAGAAAGAAAAAGTCCCTGTCCGCTCGGTTAAGCACCGGCATTTGTCCGCTGACGATTTTATGAGCGTTTGTAACTATTAGGCTTTCCTGCGCCTGGCGGAAAATTTCATTCAGCCGCACAACGGGAAGGATACCGCTGTCAATAAGGTCGCCGAGAATATTTCCCGGGCCTACGGACGGAAGCTGGTCGGAGTCGCCTACAAGTATAAGCCGACATCCCATAGGCAGGGCGCGCATAACGCTTTCAAATATATAGCAGTCAACCATCGACATCTCGTCTATAATCAACGCGTCGCATTTTAATTGGTTCTTTTCGTTTTTATTGAATACGGGATTGTCGTGCTTGTCCCAGCTTACCTCAAGCAGACGGTGAAGCGTTTTTGCCTCGTTGCCAGTAAGTTCGCTCATGCGCTGAGCGGCGCGTCCTGTCGGGGCGGCTAAAAGCACCTTTTTGCCCCTGCTCTGAAGGATTTTTATAATCGCGTTCAGGGTGGTGGTTTTTCCGGTTCCGGGGCCTCCCGTAAGCACAAACATTCCCTCGCTGAGCGCGTCGGTTATCGCTTTGCGCTGCAGCTCGGCATATTCAATACCGTTGCTTTGCTCAAGCTCCTCAATCGCCGTTTCAAGTCTTTCCTCGCGTTCGGCAGGGAAGGAGAGCATCATTTTTATCCGCGAGGCTATGTACATCTCATTCAGGTGGAGCTGCGGAGTAAATACAAATTCTCTTCCGCCGAGCTCATCCTGAATAAGACTTCGGTCAAAAATCATTTCCTCAAGGCAGTCGCCGGCGCGCTGAATGTCAACCCCTAAAAAGCCCGCAGCGGTGTCAATAAGCCTATCCTTAGGCAGACAGGTGTGGCCGTTGCCTTCGTTGTGCCTGAGAACATAGCTCAGCCCCGCGCGCACGCGCACTTCGCTGTCGCTTTCAAGGCTCTCGCGCTTGGCTATGAAGTCGGCGCGCTCAAACGGAATACCGAAATCGCCCTGACACAGAATATACGGATTAGCCTTTATATGCTCCAGACACCCAGCTCCGAAGGCGTTGTATACCTTAACGGCGGCGGTGTTTGAAATTCCGAACTCGCCCAAATACAGCATAAGCGTGCGGATTCCCGCGTTCACCTTTAGCTGGGCGGCAAAGTCGAGGGCTTTTTCGGTTGAAATGCCTCTTAAAAGCGCGACCCTCTCGGGGTGGTTTTCCATAATTTCAAGCGTGCTATCGCCGAACTCTTTTACAAGCTTCTGAGCGGTAGAAGCGCCGATTCCCTTTATCGCGCCCGAGGAAAGGTAGCGCAGAATATCCGCGGTTTCGGTTGGACGGCAAACCTCGTACGCCTTGGCCGAAAACTGTCTTCCGTAGCTTTTGTGCTCGGTAAACACACCCGTAAGCGCCACCTTGTCGCCTGCGGCGGCAAGCGGCATGATTCCGACAGCGGTTATATAGTCCTCGCTGTCGGCTATTTCAAGGACGGTGTAGCCGTTTTCTTCGTTTCTGTATACAATATTTTCAACTACGCCCTCAAGACGGAGCAATGTTTCTTCCTGCATATTTTGCATAGTTACACTAACCTTATAAGTTCTCTTTCCTATTATACTCCATTTGCGCCTTATTAATCAAGTGATTTTAAAAATTCGTCCTTGGTCATCAGCTTTGAGAAGCCGTATTCTCTGCAAACTCTCTCGCATATTTTTCTTGTGCTGTCTGTCAGCTCGCAGTTAAGGCATATGGCACCGACAGCTTTTTTATTTAACATCCAGCGCTGTTTATTTAAAGCGCCCCGCAAAACAAATTCAAGGTTTTCCTCGTCGGCGTTAATATTTGTGATGTACATAACGGTACTGTCGTTGCGGAAGCTGAAAAGCCTGAGCGATATTTCCCTGCAAACGGCAACCGCGCCTATTACGGCAAAAACAAGCACGATTACAGCGGATACAACATTCATCATAAATCACCTCGGTATATATTATTTTTATCAAACAAAAAAGTGAATAAAAATCGCAAAGCGGTCAACAATATTTGCGAGGTGATAATTATGACAGACAACAACTACGCTAACCAGTGCATTATCTGCAACGTTACAAGCTGCAAAAACCATCACAACAGCAAGAATTACTGCTCGCTTGAAGCAATTCGCGTCGGAACCCATGAAACCGACCCCACCGTTGAGCAGTGCACCGACTGCCAGAGCTTTGTGCCCAATAACAGCGCGTTTTAATTTAATATGCAGCAAACGTTCAGGGCGTATCTCCTTGCGGGATACGCCCTGATTATTTAAATATACTTATTTCAATAAATCGGGAACCTGACTCAGATTATCCGCGACAGCGTACAGGCAGTCCTTAACCTCATTTTCGGGGTTGTCCAAATCGGGGACAAGTACGGTTTTGCAGCCCGCCGCGTGTGCCGAGCGGACGCCGTTCTGGGAATCCTCAAGCGCAAGACATTCATTCGGAGCCAGTTCCAGACGCTTTGCCGCCAGCAGATATATGTCGGGCTCGGGCTTGCCGCGCTCAACTTCTCTCGCGCTGCAAATCACGTCAAAATATTCAAGCAGACCTACCTGCTTCAGGTATTTTGAAGCGCGGTCAACGGGAGTGGCGGTCGCCAGCGCGGTTTTATAGCCGTTTTCTTTAAGCCAAAAAAGCAGTTCCTTAGCGCCGCTTTTTGCCTCAACCCCGTTTTCGCCGACATATTTATCCATCAGCTCTATTCGCTTGTTTCTTACCGCGTCGTAATTAAATTCTTTACCGAACCACCCCTGCAGCTTCTCAATTGCGAAAACGCGCGCAAGCGAGCGGATTCCGAGCGCGTGTTCTTTTTTCATCGGATAACCGAGGCTGCGCGCCGCCTCGCACCAGAACCGTACATACAGCTTTTCGGTGTCGAGCATTACGCCGTCCATATCCGAAATTACGCCCTTAATCACTTTTATCACCTCTTGAAATATTTACAAGGATAATTCCTGCCGAAATAAGAATCAGCGACAGCAGGGTTTCGGTTCGCCATACCGATTCGCCGAGCATCAGCCCCGAAAGTACAGTTCCGAACACGGGGACAAGCAGGTTGAACATCGCCATCTTGCCCGCGGGATGATGCTTGAGCAGCGCTGTCCAAACGCTGAACGCCGTCGCCGATACTACCGCAAGCCACAGTAATATAAGAACTCCGCACCCGTTAAGCAGGTCAAGTCTGCCGCCGAAAACCAGCCCTGCCGCCGTAAGAACAAGCCCTCCGAGCAGAAGCTGATACCCCGTAATGCTCACGGGGTTTCTGCCTTTTGTTACGCCCTTTGTAATCAGGTTACCGCCTGCCGCGAATAGTGTCGAGCAGAAAATCAGAATATCGCCGAAAAGCGTCGCAAGCGCAAAACCGCCGCCTCCGTTAATTACAAGAACTCCGCCGAAGCCGACGGCGCAGCCCAGCAGTTTAAGCGGCGTAAGCTTGTCGCTCTTAAAGAAAAGCGGCGCCGCCAGAACGGTGATGAATGACGAGCAGGCGGTGATAATTGATGTGTTCGCGCCTGTTGTGTAGCCTATTCCGCAGTAGGAGCACAAATACTGCCCGGCTGTCTGCACCGCCGCGAGCAGAAGAACCGGAAGAAGCTCGGTTTTTCGGGGAAAAGATAGCCTCCGGGTTTTGGCGCTTAAAAAGCAGATTACCAGAATCCCCGCCAGAGAAAACCGAAGTCCCGCGAAAAGCAGCATACTGCCGATGTCGCCGTTCTCTACGGAGAAAACCCTGTAGCCCAGCTTTATAAAAGGAAACGCCGTGCCCCAAAGCAGAGCGCAGAAAACCGCCAGCGCACAGGCTGTAATTTTATTGTCCTTTAAAGATGTTTTCATTTCAGACGATCCTAACCTTATTCTTTTGAAAGTATAGCATGTTTTGAAAATATGTTCAATAATAAAGTTCGGGTCAATATTAATTGTTCAATGTTTTGCACGTCCCCGTTTTGGATTTTGTGATTAAATTTCTAAAGACGAACAATACACAAATTTTAATCCCTGCTCAAGGCGAGCAGGGATTACTAAATAATTATCTGATTTTTTTCAGTGCGGCGTTTACCGGCAGCGCGATAAGTGACGCGGCAACGCATTTTATCAGGTCAACGGAAATAAATGTCGCCGCCACAAGCTTAAACGAGGTGGCAAAGTCCTTCCCCGAAAAATTCATAAAGCCAAGAATTCCCGGGAGATAAATGCACGGAATTCCTATAATAACCGCTGTCAGAATATACCGCACAATCGTCCATTTGCCGTTATCTTTGCCTTTAAGCAGACTTACAAAAAAGCTCGCGATGATAAACCCGATAATAAAACCGCCCGTGGGACCCATAATTGCGCCGAAGCCGCTTTGATATCCCGCGAATACGGGCAGACCGATTATCCCGATTATTGTATAAATTACCTGCGCGGCAAGCGCCTGCAGCGGCTTTAAAATCAACGCGATAAGTATTACCGCCAATACCTGCAACGTAAACGCGATATTGAAAGCAGTGGGGATTGAAAGCGGAGAGAGCACGCATAAAAGCGCCGCGCACACCGCGATCTGAGTTATTTCGATTGTTGTTTGCCGAATATTAATTTTTGATTTTCCCATATTGTCAACCACTCCTTAAAATATTGTTGACATTATAACACCGAAAGAAGGGCTTGTCAACCGGCAAGCACAAAAAGGTTTACCATAAAAACGTTGAAATATAAAATGTTTCATGCTATAATATTCTGGAAAAGAGGGAACAATATGAAAAAATGTGATTACTGCGCAAAAGAAATAACATATTTCGAACAGTACTGCTGTGAAGAATGCGAGCAGCTCTATAAAAGATATTATGAAAAAAGTGAGCGCCATTCAAAACTATTTATGGTAATAAACACGATTTGTGTTTTTGGAATTCCCGTCGGATTGTTTCTCGGCGCCTTCAATAAATTTGTAGGTATTCCCATTGCGGCTTTATGCTGCGTGTTTTTGGGAATAATACTTATTTTACTTCCTATGCCAACTGAAGGTATGATGAAAAAACGCAAGCTGAAAAACGCTATAAAAGTGAGCAGGATCTTCGGCGGCGTTGTAGTAGCGTTAGGATTTTTTATTCTCGGGCTGATTTTTATTTTGCCGTAAATTTTATTTGTGAATAAAACAAAGAATTGCGTCAATACTATTACTATCATTCTATAAGGAGGATTTGGAATGTTAGATAAAATAGCGTTGACGCTTTTGATTATCGGCGGTCTTAACTGGGGCAGCATTGGTATTTTCCAGTTTGACCTTGTCGGTTTTATCGGCGGCGGACAGACCGGTGTTGTCAGCAGAATCATCTATATCGTAGTTGCTCTGGCGGCAATCTGGTGTATCTCGCTTCTGTTCCGTGACACCCACGATACGGTTGTCCGTGACAGACATCCGCGTTCAATGGAAGGATAATCAGGCATATATATTAAAACCAAGGGTCGGCTTGCTTTGACAGCCGGCCTTTTTTGATTTTCTCGCCGAAAAAGCTCGTTTTATCTTGTTTTTTAGCTGTAAAGTATGTTATCATTAAGTATAATAAAAAGGAGGGAACAATTATGGATGACGTATTAAACTTTTTAAAATCCGTAGACAATACAATGACTTTTCCCATACTTATTGTTGTTCTTGCGGTTGGAGGCTTGTTCTTTACCATTCGCACCCGAGGAGTTCAGATAAGACTATTCGGCACGGCGTGCAAGCTGATTGTCGAAAAACCCTCGTCAAAGCAAAAGGTTTCGTCATTTCAGGCGCTAATGGTATCAACGGCGTCGCGTGTTGGCACGGGCAACATAGTGGGCGTTTCAACCGCCATCTGTCTGGGCGGACCGGGAGCGTGCTTCTGGATGTGGCTTATGTGTCTTGTAGGAGCGTCATCTGCGTTTATTTAAAGTACGCTCGCGCAGATTTTTAAGCAAAAGGACAAAGACGGCAATTATTTCGGCGGCCCTGCTTACTACATTGAAAAGGCGCTCAAGCTGCCTGTTGTTGCGGGAGTTTTCTGCGTTTTTCTGATTGCTACATATGCTTTCGGCTTTAATCTGCTCTGCTCATACAACCTCCAGAGCACATTTCAGGCATATGATTTTTATGACAGCAGTATAACCCCGTTTATCATCGGCAGTATTCTTGCGTTGGTTGTGGGCTTCTGCGTAATGGGCGGAGGCAAAAGTATCGTTAAGCTTACCGAAAAAATTGTTCCCGTTATGGGCCTTGCGTATGTTCTTGTTGCGCTGATAATCATTTTTGCGCATGCTTATAATATTCCGGAAACCTTCGGATTGATTTTTGAGGACGCGTTTAATTTCCGTGCCATTTTCGGCGGAATTACCGGATCATGCATGGTTTACGGAATAAAGCGAGGACTTTTTTCAAACGAAGCGGGCGTTGGTTCCGCTCCGAACGCTTCGGCTTCGGCTGATGTCACTCACCCCGTAAAGCAGGGCTTGGTACAGACGGTTTCCGTATATATCGATACAATGCTTCTCTGTACGGCTACCGCGCTTATGTGTCTGACGTCAGGTGTTGCGCGTATTCCGGATGAAGATTACTCAGGCGCGCCTTATGTTCAGGATGTTGTTTCAACAGTTTTCGGGAATTTTGCCCCCGTTTTCATCACTGTGGCTATGGTGCTGTTCGCGTTTACCACGTTAATCGGAAATCTGTATTATGTCGATAACGCGCTGGCGTATCTCAATCACAAAAAAACGCCCTCCAAAAAATTTATGACGGTATTTTACATATGCTGTGTGGCGGTCATCTTTTTGGGCGCGCTTGTTGAAATGGACTTCGCGTGGACTGTGGCTAACATCACTATGGGCGGAATGACGCTGATTAATATACCTTGCTGCCTGATCCTTTCGGGAATCGCAATCAAAGCGCTAAGGGATTTTGAGTCGCAGAAAAAGCGCGGGCTTAACCCGACGTTCAGGGCGCGCGATATCGGCCTTGACGAAAGCAAAATGAGCTGCTGGACAGAAAAAGATGATTGATAAAGTCGTCTGCGGCAAAGGATAAAAGTATGAAGTATTTTATAGATTTTTAGGCGACTCAGTTTTCGGGAGAGATTATTTCAATCGGCTGCGTTGATGAAAACGACAGGCGGTTCTATACGCTTGTTCAGCCTGAAAACCCCGAAAAAATCACTGAGTTCATCCTCAATTTAACGGGAATCAGCCGTGAGGAGCTTTTGCGGGCGCCGACCGCAGATGAGGCGTTTACACGGCTGCTTGAATGGCTTGATAAAACCTCGGTCGTCAGTTTTTACTGCTACGGTGACAGCGACGCCCATTTTCTGGAGCGCACCATGCGGTATTTGCATACCTTTGAGGCTCAGCTGGGTCTGAGCGTTGTAAAAAGCGCGCTTATTGATTTTTCGGTTGAGGTCAGAAAGCATTTCTCCTTAAAGCACAGCATAGCTCTTAAAAAGGTTATCAGTTACTATCGCGGCGAAAACGTGGAACAAAATCACAATTCGCTTACAGACGCATTGTTTTTAAAGGAAATATATGAAAAATCCCGCAATGAGGTTGTTACCGAATGTCCGTTTCCGGAATATCAGCGCGGAGCTAATCTTCCGAAAATCAAAAGGCGGATCTGCGCGGTCAAGGGAAATTTAAAAATGGAATTTTCATCCTTCGGCAAGGCTGCCGACTGGGTTATGTCCGAGTTTCTCGCAATAGGGGATAAGGTAAACGACAAAACAAAGTCGAAGGTGTGCAGCCGCATTATGGTCGCCTTCGAAAAGGGAAGGCCCTACTGCGGGTTTTCATGGAGCGTGGGCAGTCATTACCAAAAATAAAGGCGTTCGGCGGCGGTTATTCCGGATAGTTTTTTCTTAGAAGTACCTTCCGGTCACTTTCACAAAAAATAAACACGGCAGGCAGAAAGCCAAACGGTTTCTGCCTGCCGCGCTTGTTGCGGCGTGAGCGGAGAAAAAGGTTCATCAACGCTCTCCTTAAAAACAGTCCACAGGACTGTTTTTGCCTCCCGCCGGTCGGCACAGTCGCCTTCGAATCTCTTCTGTGACGCTGTTAAGTAAAAAAACGTGTATACCCAACGGGTATACACGGTTTTTGGCGTCCCAGAAGGGATTCGAACCCCCGGCCTTTCGCTTAGGAGGCGAACGCTCTATCCTACTGAGCTACTGAGACATTTCATTTTATTATTTTATCGCAAATATGATGCTTTGTCAAGCGCGGCAAATTTACCGGATAAAAATAAGTGTTGACAAAAATGTCGCGGTATGATAAAATAACTATTACTGACACGGAGAGATGTCCGAGTGGTTTAAGGAGCTAGTCTTGAAAACTAGTGATCCCGCAAGGGACCAAGGGTTCGAATCCCTTTCTCTCCGCCAATTTAATCTATTATTCACTTTACCATACGGAGGATTACTCAAGTGGTGAAGAGGCTCCCCTGCTAAGGGAGTAGGTCGTCTAATAAACGGCGCGAGGGTTCAAATCCCTTGTCCTCCGCCAAGCCCGAAAGTCACTGTTTATGTGGCTTTCGGGTCTTCTCTTTTGCACTTAAAGCGCTGTGTTCTTTACCGTGTTCTTTATTATATCTTTTATGCAGTTTCGAGCAGACTCGCAACACTGTTTAAAGCCTTTTTATTTGTCTGCTGTACGGCGTGAGCATAGATGTTTAATGTAGTGCTTGTTTGGCTGTGTCCGAGCATACTCGACACCGATTTTACGTCGACACCGCTTGCTAAAGCCTGTGAAGCGACAAAATGCCGAAAACTATGTAGCCCCTTAAATGATACGTTCTCACGTTCACAAAAGTGTTTAAGCCACTTATACGGTGCACTTGGGTGAAGCGGCTGACCGTTCCATTTAATAAACAATCTATCGGTTTCCACCCACAAATCACCGCAATCTTTCGCTTGCTGTTCTTGTTGAGTTTTTAACAGCTTTATCAAACCAACTATCTTAGGTTGAATATACAAAGACCGATAGCTTGATTTTGTTTTCGGAGTATCGGTATATACGCCATATCCTTGATGATAGTTTGAGGTTCTGCAAATGGTTAAAACAGAAGTCTCAAAGTTTATATCCTTGTATTCCAAGCCTAAAGCTTCACCACGGCGCATACCACTATAAGCTAACAAGTTAAAGAATAAACTATAATTTAGAGGTGCTTTCTCATCAATAAGAGCTAATAATTGTTTGGCTTCTTCAAGGGAATACACTTCTTTTTCTTTTTTCTGTGATTTGGTAAAAGTAATGTCACGGCAAGGATTATCGTGAATAATTCCACACCTTTTTGCATAAAGCATTACATCACTTATAAAGGTTAGATAATGCTTTTGCGTTTTTTCGGATAACCCCAAACCTGTTTTTTGGTTGATTCCGTCTTGCGCTAATGAGGAAATAAAGGATTGAATTTTGCGATAGGTTAGTTTACTCACCAAAATATCGCCAATCGCGTTATATGTACGCTCCTGACAACTTTTCATTCTTAATAAACTGCTGTTCTTTAATTCTTTGCTGATTTCCTGCAAAGCAATCCATTCTTTTGCCAATTCACGGAATGTTGTATGTTTTTTAGCATACTCGATTTCGTTATTATCCTGCTCCTGATGTTCGGCTTCACGTTGTAACTGCGCTTCATATTCTTGCTTGGATTTTTCTTCAAACAAGACTGCTTGTCGATTTAACTCCTTTTCAACTGCTTTCGGCTTCATACCGATTTCGGGCTTATACGTCATGGATTTTACAATCTGCTGACCATCTTTATAGCCAAGACTAACCCTGATCAGGTATGAAACAACACCTTTTTTTGATATTCTTTTTTGAATCGTCATACTTGACCTCTCTTTCTGAAATCAAGCACAAGTAGCGGAATCATTATAACACGATAACCAGTTAAATAGCAAGTCAAGATTGACTAAAACTTTATTACCGACATTTACTGTCGGAATCTGACCGCTGCTGATTAACTTTCTAAATGCTCTCATACTGATAGAAGTATCAGGATCAATCTTTTTTATCTCGTCATACGCTTTCGGAATCGTTCTCATTCTCGGAAGTCTAACATCAGTATTACTCTCGTTCATATTTTTCATCATAAAAAATTAAATACCTCCTTATAGATGTATATTAATTATTTCTATTAGATTTGAAGTTTTTGGTTCTCCAACTTACGAGCCAGTCACCACAGTCAACCTTCAACTGTGTAAGAGCATAAAAAATAATGCTTTCAAATGACGGTCTTACAAAAAATTGACGTTGTTACTGGGGTAAAAAAACAAATCACGCATCGGTTGACAGTTGACTGGCTACGACTGTAGCCTATTCGTCCTCGCTGAAAAGCAAAGGATTTACAAAGTAAGTATTTTTCTGCTTGTTGTTATTTGACCTTTCACTCTGTTCCCAGAGAAAGCCTCGGTCAACTAACATTGTCAGAGGTGTCTGCATATCCGCAGCTTTACTGAAACGCTTACTGAACCTCATAAAGTCCCTGCGAGTAAAGCTCTCAAGCCCGCGCTTTGTGACGGCGTTCAGTATGTACTTTGCGTCCGCTGTAGTTTCGTCCGCGCCCATAAAGTCATACACCGCCTTAGCGTGATGAATAAAGTAACTTCCCAGAGTGATTGCATTCTGCATTATATCCGCGCTTACAACAAGCGGTTGCGGGTCGTCAAAGGCGAACTCCGCGCACCTGATCCTGTTCGCTCTTGTTAGAATGCCAGCAAACCTAAGAACGTTTCCCACGAGCTTTCCTGCCCAGTCGGAGATATCTGCATACTCGCCGCGCAGCTTCGGCTCCAAACTCACGGAGAAATCTTCGAGCAGCCGCAGCGCCTCGGGACTGAGCGTGATCAGCTCCGGCTCGTCGTTTTCCTCGCTGAGCATATCCTCGATGATCTCGCGGTAGCGCTGCTTTGCCTCATACGGGATCGGCGCGGTACTGAACCGCCTTTTGCCCACCAGCGAACGCGGCATACAGTACAAGAAACGCGCCGTCAGACCGCGTCCCCGGAAAGTGTGATTGTTCATTACTCCCGAGATAACGCTCGGCTGAACTGTCAGAAGGATAGTCAGGGCAGGGTCTTTTATGCTCTCACTCGGCCTGTTAACTCGGTCAAGACGGATTGTGTCGCCGGAGTAAGCTTTGAGAAAAACATCAATATTAACGTTCTTCGAGTACATTCCTTTTAGCATGTCAAAGATTCCGCCCTCTGATGAGATAATCGCTGTCGAGCCGTTTTTGGCAAGCTCGGAAATCAGCTTTTCGGTAGTTATATCGTCCACATAGAGTTTAAGCGGCTGCTTCACCTTAAAATTAGCAATCTCACCGGCAATTCTCGTAATCTTATCTGAATCGACTTTGTCTTTGTTATTAGCAGCCTGATTTTCAAATTGCTTTTGCTTCAGTTCAAGAATTCTGAGATCCATTTTGCTTTTTTCAATTTCGGGAGCGCGGCGTTCGTTTTCTTCCGCCTCATACGCAGTAACTGGCGCTGACACCGCACTGATAACGGCGGATTCTCTCTCGCTTGGTTCAGCGATTGACACAACATAAAGGTTCAGCGGTTCAATCCAATCGGGCTTGCCCTGAATCTTATATTTTCCCTGGATACACAGCGCCAGCACAGCAAAAACGGAACAGGCGCACATATCAACGGGAGTCTGCGTGCTCTCGGCGAGCGCGGTTACAAACCCCCTGACAGTGTCGGGTAGAGTATGAACCGGGAATGTCGGCAGATTCGGATTGTCAAACGGAACAGGCTTGTCCCAGTGGGTAAGCGGGGTGTCCCCGCTGCCGTTTCCGCCTTTGGAAAGACCTTTTTTACATAAACCGTCATCAACGGCGGGACTGACTTTGGTATGCCTATGTTGTTTTTCATATTCTTCCGGCGGGATATAGCTTTTATCGCACAAGACCTTTTGGCTGTAGAACTTCTGGGCGCTCTTCCATATAGATTCAATTTCCTTAGAATCAAGCGGCGGCGAGCACCTGTCACAGTTGAGCATAAACTCGCTCCGCGCCTTGCCCGTGTCGCCGTAACGCTTTATGAGCTTTGCCGCGATTTGCGAAAGCGTAGAATTTCTCCTACCCTCGGGAATAATTATGCCGAGTTTTGGCTGTGTCGCCTTATTATTGCTATCCTCGGCTGTGTTATCGGAAAGTTTGAAAGACGGCTCAGAATCACACAGGTCGTGCTTATCGAGGAATTCGATTATGCTCGTTTCTCCCTCGTGAAAACGGACCTCTGCCTCTTTGTTACCGAAGTAGAAACGTCCCGCGTCGAGAGCTCTTTCGTCGAAAACGGGCAGGTGTTTCTGCAGGCGTTTAAGCAGAGCTTTGTACTCGTCCGCCGAGGTTATTCTCTCAATTGGAAAGAGAATGTGAAACCGTGGTCGGGGACTTTTGCTGCCTTTCCACTTCATAGCTTTAGGCACTTCGTAGCTTCACAGGCTATTGCAAGCGGTATTGATATAAAAGCCGTATCGAATATGTTAGGACACAGCCAAACAAGCACTACGCTGAATATTTACGCCCATGCTGTACAACAGGCAAACGAAAACGCATTAAACAGCGTTGCAAAACTTCTTGAAACATGATAAAACATAACGAATAAAGAACACGATAAAGAACACAGAGTTGTCCGAGCAAAAAAGAAAACCCGAAAACAGCTTAAATAAGCCATTTTCGAGCTTCTTGGGGTTGGCGGAGGACAAGGGATTTGAACGGGCATAATGTAAATTAACTTAAATTTTGTGCTAATTGATTAAATTTATATTGTTGGTTTTGACGTTTTTTACAAAAAATCAAACTTTATG
>OMYD01000031.1 GCA_900315195.1 uncultured Eubacteriales bacterium
TTATAATCTTCCTTATCGGCGTGTTAGGAGGTATGCTGTTCTTATGATAAAGAAAGCTTCTGTCCGCGTTTGTGCGGCTTTATTAGCGCTGATGCTTATAGCGGCGTCACTGATGACCGCCTTTGCCGACATTCAAAGCCATATGGACGACACCGCCGCGGTCTTTACAAATCCCGAGCAGTATTCATCCATTGAAAGCAAGCTTGAGCAGTCAAGTGAAAAAACAGGCTGGAATATCCTTGTATACACGATTAATAAAGGTGTTTCCGGAGACGAACTCACGCGTTGCGCAACAGATTATGTTAAATCAAATGGACTTACCGATAATGCTTTGCTGCTGATTATAGACAAAAAATCGAACAAAATGCGGGCTTTAACCCAAGGAAAGGTTGATGCGTACTTCGACAAGACAGACCGTCTTGACGATATGATGGACAATATTAAACCATACAAAGACTCAGGCGACTATAGCGGAGCGGCAAAAAAATTTGCCGATGAGGCTGTTGCCGTATATGAAATGGGCAAGCCGATCCTTATTCTTGAGTCACTCAAGCATTTCGGCATTATCGCCGGACTTATCGGCGTTGCCGCGGGCGTTGCATTCTTCTTTTTTACTAAGTCAAGGTATAAAAACATGGGCAAATCCGGCACCTACGATCTGGCGGCAAACAGCTCGGCAAATCTTGATGATGTTGAGGATACTTTCGTTACCCAGCACACCACAGTGCGCACAATACAGAAGGATAACAACAGCGGCAGTGGTTCGTCAGGCGGAAGCGTCAGCGGCGGACATGTCAGCAAAGAAATATAAATATTGTTAGCTCAAGGCGGAAATTTTATTGACGCCGAGACCTTTGTAAAAAGCGCCCCTGCCAAGGCAGGAGCGTCAGCATTGCGTTTTTACGGCGGCGGTGAGCTTTTCATCGCCGCTATTTTTTTACAGAAGAAGTGATCAAATGACTGAAACAAAAGAAACCCGCGTGGCGGTTATTACAATAATAGTTGAAGAGCCCGGGTGCGTTCCGGCTATTAACGAGATCCTGCACGCCGCCGCCGACAGCATTATCGGCAGAATGGGGATCCCTTACAGAGAGAAAAACATCAGCATAATAAGCGTCGCGGTTGACGCACAGCAGGATGTAATCAACAATATCTCAGGCCGCCTCGGCAGAGTGTCGGGAGCGACCGTGAAAACCGCTTACTCTAAAAAATGAACATACTTAATATAATAGAAAAACTGAAAAATACTAACACCGCCTCGCGTGAGGAACTTATATTTCTGTTAAAGAATATTAACGACAGCGAGCGCGAGGTTCTGCGCAAGGCGGCTCAGGAGCGCGCGCTTAAAATATTCGGCAACAAAATTTATATCAGGGGCTTGATCGAGCTTTCAAGCTTCTGCAAAAACGACTGCTTTTACTGCGGACTTAGGCGCTCAAACAAAAACGCCGTGCGCTACCGCCTTTCTGAGGAGCAAATCCTCTCCTGCTGCGACGACGGCTATCATCTGGGCTTTCGCACTTTTGTTTTGCAGGGCGGCGAGGACGGATTTTACTCCGACGAGCTGATGTGTAAAATCGTGCGCGAAATAAAGCGGCGGCACCCCGACTGCGCCGTGACGCTCTCGCTCGGTGAAAGGGGAGAGCAGAGCTTTAAAAGGCTGTTTGACGCGGGAGCCGACAGGTACCTGCTTCGGCACGAGACCGCCGACGAGGCTCACTACTCAAAGCTTCATCCCGAGAGCATGAGCGGAGCGTACCGGAAATCGCTTTTGTACAAGCTAAAGGAGATCGGCTACCAGACGGGCGCGGGCTTTATGGTGGGCTCGCCGTACCAGACAGCGGAAAACTTAGCGGACGATTTGCTGTTTATCGAGCGGCTAAGACCGCAGATGTGCGGCATAGGGCCGTTTATTCCGCATAAGGACACCGTTTTCCGCGACTATGCTCAGGGCGGTTTGGAGCTTACGCTTACGCTGCTTTCGGTTATAAGGCTGATGAACCCGCATATTTTGCTGCCGTCGACCACGGCTTTGGGAACAATTCACCCAAAAGGAAGGGAAATGGGGATTTTGCACGGCGCCAATGTAATTATGCCGAACCTTTCGCCGCGCGAGCACCGCAAGGACTACGCGATTTACGACAACAAAATCTGCACGGGCGAGGAAGCGGCGGAGTGCATCCGGTGCCTTTCAAACAGAATGAAGTCAATCGGCTACGAAATAGTGACCGACAGAGGAGACTATAATTCAATTCGGAATGCGGAATGCGGAATTCGGAATTGATTTTTCACTCAGAAAAGTTTAATAATATTATAAAATACAGGAGAATCAAAACAATGGCTATTTACGATCCAAAATCATTAAAGAATTTTAAGCTTATCGATGAAATCATCGAAAAGGCAAAGCTCAGAAAGGGCATTTCGCACCGCGAGGCAAGCGTGCTGCTCGCCTGCGAGGACGAGGAAAAGCTCAGGGAGATATACGCTCTCGCCGAGCAGATCAAAAAGGACTTTTACGGCGACAGAATCGTTATGTTCGCGCCGCTATATCTCTCTAACTACTGCGTAAACGGCTGCGTTTACTGCCCCTATCACGCTAAAAACAAGCACATCTGCCGCAAAAAGCTCACTCAGGAGGAGGTCAAGGCTGAGGTTATCGCGCTTCAGGACATGGGACACAAGCGCCTTGCCATTGAGTCGGGCGAGGACCCCGTAAACAACCCGATCGAGTATATCCTGGAGTGCATTAAAACTATCTATTCAATCAAGCACAAAAACGGCGCGATCCGCCGCGTAAACGTAAATATCGCCGCTACCACGGTTGAAAACTACAAAAAGCTGCACGACGCGGGCATAGGCACATACATTCTTTTCCAGGAGACATACCACAAGGAGAGCTACGAGCAGCTTCACCCCACAGGCCCCAAGCATAACTACGCCTACCACACCGAGGCAATGGACCGCGCTATGGAGGGCGGCATTGACGACGTGGGTCTGGGCGTTCTGTTCGGACTTGAGCTGTATCGCTACGAGCTTGCGGGACTTCTTATGCACGCCGAGCACCTTGAGGCCGTTCACGGCGTAGGCCCCCACACGATAAGCGTTCCCAGAATCCAGCCAGCCGACGACATCGATCCCGAGGATTTCGACAACGGAATCAGCGACGAAACTTTTGCTAAGCTCATCGCTATTATCCGCATCGCCGTGCCGTACACGGGCATGATCATCTCCACACGCGAGAGCGCCAAGGTGCGCGAAAAGGCGCTGCGCCTCGGCATTTCTCAAATCAGCGGCGGCTCGCGCACAAGCGTAGGCGGCTATGTTGAGGAGGAAAAGATCGAGGAAAACTCAGCTCAGTTTGACGTCTCAGACCGCCGCACCCTCGACGAGGTTGTCCGCTGGCTTATGGAGCTGGGCTACATTCCGTCATTCTGCACCGCCTGCTACCGCGAGGGCAGAACAGGCGACCGCTTTATGTCGCTTTGCAAGAGCGGACAAATCCAGAACTGCTGCCACCCCAACGCGCTTATGACTCTTGAGGAGTATCTTGTTGACTACGCTTCGCCCGAAACCCGCGCAATCGGCGAAAAGGTCATTGCGGAGCAGCTCAACAACATTCCAAAGGAAAAGGTAAGGGCAATCGCCGCGAAATATATTGAGGAAATCAAAAACGACGGCAAAAGAGATTTCAGATTTTAATAGTTTGGAGTTTTGAGTTTGGAGTGTGGAGTTTCGGTCGTGCAGACATTATTGCGGAAAGATTATTCCGCGACATTATTAATTCGGAGCGAAGCGACCTGTAACTCCAAACTCCACTCTCCACACTCCAAACTAATTAAACTTTTTAAAAAGGAGCTGAAAAATTATGTCATTAAATTCCACTCCTTCGGGCGAGCGCGTCCATATAGGCTTTTTCGGCAGGCGCAACGCGGGAAAGTCCAGTGTTGTAAACGCGTTCACAAATCAGCGGATTTCGGTTGTGTCCGACGTAAAGGGCACAACCACCGACCCCGTTACAAAGGCAATGGAGCTTTTGCCGCTGGGCCCCGTTATGATTATCGATACGCCTGGCTTTGACGACGAGGGCGCCCTCGGCGAGGAGCGCGTGCGCAGAACAAAGCAGGTGCTCAACCGCGTTGACATAGCCGTTCTTGTTGTTGACGGAGCGGTGGGAAAAACCGCCGCCGACATCGAGCTTATCGGTATTTTTGAGCAGAAAAAGATTCCGTATGTCGTCGTCTATAACAAGTGCGACCTTGAGCAAAGCAAAAAATACGCCGACGGAATTTCCGTCAGCGCGCTTGAAAAAACGAATATTGAATTATTAAAGGAAACCGTAGCGCGGCTTGTCAAGACCGACGCCGCCGACAGAAGGCTCTGCTCCGATTTGGTTGAGCGGGGCGACATAGGGGTGCTTGTAGTGCCGATTGACAAGGCGGCTCCCAAGGGCAGGCTTATTCTCCCTCAGCAGCAGACGATACGCGACCTGCTCGACAAGGGCGCGGTGCCCGTTGTATGCCGCGACGAGGAGCTTTCGCTTACACTCAAAAAACTCGGAACGGCGCCGAAGCTCGTCATAACCGACAGCCAGGCGTTCGGCAGGGTAAAGGACATTGTGCCGCAAAGCGTGCCGCTGACCTCTTTTTCTATATTAATGGCGCGCTACAAGGGCTTTCTTGAAACCGCCGTAAAGGGCGCGGCGGCTATTGAAAAGCTTAAAGACGGCAGCCGCATACTTATTTCCGAGGGCTGCACCCACCACCGCCAGTGCGACGACATCGGCACGGTCAAGCTGCCGCGCATGCTCCGAAATTACACGAAAAAGGACATTATAATAGAAACCGTCTCGGGCAAGGATTTCCCCGAGGACTTGTCGCCGTATGATTTGGTGATTCACTGCGGCGGCTGTATGCTGAATGAGCGCGAGGTTACCTATCGCCGCAAGTTTTCCGGGGACAGCGGCGTACCCTTCACAAACTACGGAACGGCGCTTGCGTACATGCAGGGAATATTAAAAAGAACGCTCGGCGTTTTCCCCGATTTGCAGAGATTAGTTGACAATTAATACAATAGCGGATGTGAAAAATCACGCCCGCTGCTTATATTTTTTATCACGGCTTCTCCTTTGTCAAAAACTCAATGCTGCGCTCAATTGAATCTATTGAGGTTCCCCATTCCTGACCCTTGCTGCGGTAGTCAAACATTGTTACAAAGTGCGAGATGTCCTTTTTAAGCGTTTCAAGGTAGTTTTTAACAAGCTCCAATGTATCGGCGTGAAATTCAGCGAGCTGCTTTGACGGCACGCCGCCCTTTGATGATGCCGCGGACATCATAAAGCGGTAGTGATTAAGGCATATAAAGGGCTGGTCGCGGAAGGTATTGCGGAATTCGCCGCCCTTTGACCACTCGGCGAACACCGTAGCCATAAGGTGGAGCATGTCGCGCTCAACGCGGTCGCAGACATAGCATGAAGAAAGCATCTCGCCTAGTGCCTCAAGCTGCTTTTTGTCGGGCTTGCCGGCTTTTTTCGGCATATGCTGCTCCAGAATCTCCTGTAAATGGCTTTCCAGAATAAGCGCGTTGGGCAGCTTTTGACCTACCTGAGTCATCCTTGAAAAATGCCGGTGGCAAAAGCCCTTTTTGTTTGTTTCAACCCTAACGCTCGGCTCCATCATGGCGTCGCCCGTAATAAACTCGCAGTACTGCTCCTCAAGCATGTTTTCCATGCGGCAGAGCGGACAGCCGTCCTTAGGCGCGAACAGGTCGTTAATCGGAATTGTAACTATAGTTTCCTTCACTTTAGTCATCTCCTTTTATAAAAAGTAAAATATTGCGTTAATATAATAAAATATACAAATACTTCGCCATTGTTATTAAAAATCAAAAAGTACTGTCAATTAGAATATGACAATTTGATTATAGCATATTTCTACAGGATATGCTATAATATACGCAAATTTGCACGGAATTTTTTACTTTACAGGAATTGCTTTGTTTTGGCTCCGCCGTTGTGACGGCGTTTTCAGCAAAACCGAGCTTTTCAAAGGCGGGAGTGGGTGCAGCGTCATGATTATTTTTCGTGATGTTACCGAGCTTGATTTATTAAATACACTCGACTGCGGTCAAAGCTTTCGCTGGGAGCAGCTTGAGGATGGTTCTTTTTCAGGCGTTGCTTTCAAAAAAAGCGTGCGCGTCAGTCTTGAGGACGGCAGCCTGATCATAGACGGCGCGGATGAAGACGACAGACAGCTTTGGAGCGACTACTTTGATTTGTCGCTTGACTACGGCAAAATCCGTTCTGATTTAAGCGTGATCCATCCTGTGCTCAACGAGGCGGCTCAATACGCCTCGGGAATCAGGATTCTGCGCCAGGAGCCGTATGAGGCGCTGTGTACCTTTATTATCTCTCAAAACAACAACATCAAAAGAATCAAGGGCATTGTGCAAAGACTGTGCGAAAACTTCGGCGAAAGGCTGTCTGACGGCAGTTTTGCTTTTCCGGACGCCGATAGAATGAGCGCTCTGAGTGCCGGGGACTTAGCTCCCCTGAGAGCGGGTTTCCGCGCAAAATACCTTGTAGACGCGGCGCAAAAGGTCGCGTCGGGCGAGGTTGATCTTGAATATTGCCGGTCTGCCGACTATGACGCGGCGCGTGCCGAGCTTATGAAGATTAAAGGCGTCGGCACAAAGGTTGCCGACTGTACGCTGCTGTTCGGGCTTCACCGTGTAGAGGCTTTTCCGCTTGACGTGTGGATGAAGCGCGCTATGCAGACGCTTTTTCCCGAAATGAGCCCAAAAGACTTTGGAGATTATGCCGGTATTGCTCAGCAATATATATTCCATTACAGCCGTATGCACCCTGAATTATTCAGTGATATTTAAGTTTTTATAAGAGATGCATATAAAAATCGGGGCAATTTGTGCAACGCAACAATTGTTTCGTTAAAATAAACAAAATTGCAACAATTTTTTTTACTAAAAAAAATTCAAGTGTTCAATTGCGGGATTTGTTAGTCTATGATATAATTATGCTAGATAGTAGGCTATCAGCCTTAAATCGGAAAATTTTTAGAAGAGGAGCAATTAACATGAGAGCAATCAAAAGAACAGTTTCCGTTTTGCTTACATTGATGCTTATACTCGGTATGGTTACTATCGGCATTGGTGCTGCAAGCGCTGCGGAAAGCTACAAAATCAATGTTACATCAAACATCGGCGCTTCGGCATCAAAAGTTTACAATGCGTCAAGCGAAACCGTAACCATCACCTTTAATCTTAAGGCGGCAAATGTTATAGGTACACGCGGCGTAATTACTTATGACAAAAGTGCTCTGTCGCTTGCGGACACAACAGCCAAGAATATCTTCCCCAACACAACAGCGGGTCTTGTTGCCAACACAACAAAGACAGACGGAAGAATTCCTTTCAGCGCATACAGCCTTAACGGTTATGACTTTGACAATTCAAATGTTTTCGCAACACTTACTTTCAACATTCTGAACTGCACAAAGGACGTTACTGTTAACCTCGATCTTCAGGATCTTATCGGTTCAACAACAATCCCCAACAAGAATGAAGAGGACGAAGTTGCTTACATCGATAACGATACTATAAAAGATGCATCCGCTTACACAGCAACCGTTACCGAGACCATTTCTCCCGAGACATCAAGTCCCTTTATCAATGACGTAAGACTTGCCCTTGAGGGCAAAATCGGTCTTAACTTCTATTTCTTTGATTCACCCGCAGGCTATACCGCTTCCAATATCAAGGTTGAGTTCAACGGTCCTGTAAGTGATTTCAACAAAGTAGTTAAGCTTACAAGCCTGCCCCGCGGTACCAGAAACGGCGTAGCTGTAAGATCTTATACATATTATGTATACGCGCCCATGATGACGGAAACCGTTACCGTTAAAATCTGGAACGGCTCAACCCGTGCCGAAGTATACACTATCACAGTTGCTGACTGGGTAACACAGCATGTAGCTGAATTTGAGAACTCCGCTCCGAAGGTTGTTTCTTTGATGAAGGATATGCTCAATTACGGCTATGCTACACAGGTTTACTTTGATTACAATACAAACAATCTCGCCAACGCTAATAACGACAAGAAACTTGTACTGATTGCTTCAAGCAGGATTTCCGTTCCCAGCGGTTTGGCTCAGACTCCCAACCTGACAAGCATCGGCGCTAGATTTAATAAGTGCTCAGCAGAAATTAAAGAAGGAACAGCGCTTCGTCTTTATGTAAATGTTACAGACTCGACCAAGTTCTCAAAGGCTACCGTTTCCTGCGGCGGAACAAATCTTTCTTTCTCGGGTTCCGGCACACAGCAGGTTGCGATTCTTGATAACATCGCGGCAGCATATCTGGATACCGTTTACACCTTTAATTTCAGCAACGGCGCTACTTACAAGCAGAGCGTTATGAATTACCTCAAGGGTGTTCTGGAGAACAACAGCAGCGATTCCAATACCAAAAAGCTTGTCTCGGCAATTTACTGGTATAATCAGTCGGCTAATGATTTCTTCGGTGAATAATTTAGTTTATATGTAATTAATATATATAATTGCATTATCAAAGAAGGAGGTGCACACATTGAAATATACAAAGGCTTTGATTGATGTTATCGAGCTCAAAAGTGAGGACGTAGTGCTTACGAGCGGATGTCCCAGCGAATGTACGGAAAATGAAATTCCGCCCTGCCGCTTTGAGATTTAATCATAACAAAAAATCAAAACAAAAAGCTGCTGTATTCTTATACAGCAGCTTTTTTAATTGTAAATACGGGCGTGTGTCAAAAATTTGAAAATGTGCGTACTGCTTGCATTTTACGGCTGAATAGTGTATTATTAAGAAGAATAATGCGGAGGCTTTCTTTTTGATGCCTCTAAAAAATATCAGAAACGGTGAAGCAAATGAATTTATTATATGAGGGAGATAAATTAGTCCGCTCCATACTCGGCACAAAACAAACAGCGCCGGGCGTTGTTTACAGATGGTCCGACTATGCTGTTCCGTACACACTTGATGGAAAGTTTTATCTGTATAATAACTTTACCAAAAAGCTTTATCAGCTTGACAATGCCATGGATGTTAACGCCGAAGTCCGTTTTACCTCGGACGAAATATACGCGGATGACGACTTGACGCAGCTTGTCGCCGACAGCTTTTTGGTTCCCGAGGACAAGGACGAAGCAGAAACATATTTAAGCTTCTGCAAAATCGCCCGTGCTATGAAGCTTAAATCAAAGGGCTACAAGGGATTTACGATTCTGCCCACAACGGCGTGCAACGCCAGATGTGTTTATTGCTTTGAACAGGGCATGAAGTATGTCACAATGGATGACGACACAGTTGCGGGGACAGTTGAGTTTATCAAAAACGTTCACAAGCCCGGCAAACCCGTTTATCTGCACTGGTTCGGCGGCGAACCGCTTGTCGGAGAAAAAATCATAGATAAAATCTGCGCCGCTTTACGCGATTCCAAAATTGAGTTTATCTCAAATATGGTAACAAACAGCGCGCTCATAAACGAGAAAAACCTGAAAAAGATGAAAGAGGACTGGAACCTCAAATCAATGCAGATTACGCTTGACGGCGTTGAGGATGAGTACAACCGCCGCAAGAATTATTACTTCAACTATGACTCGGCGTACTGGCATGTGCTCTCGCGCATAAAAATGGTAAACGACAATGATATCCGTATTAATATCCGCGTTAATGTCGACGAGCAAAACATTGACGGCGTGTTGGATATGGCTGAGGACCTGAAAAACTTCATTGTTAAGCCCGAGCTCACGCAAATCTATCTGTCGCCGCTGTTCAGTCTTCAGGAAAGCCCAGAGGGTATCCGCGTCTGGAAAAAGGCATTCGACATTTGCCTCGGGCTTGAAAAGCTTGGCTTTAAGGTCGGCTATCATTACAGTGTTACCGAGGCAAAGGTCAATTTCTGTATGGCTGATTCGCCTTATAAAAATATAGTTATCTCACCCGAGGGAATGCTGCACAACTGCGAGCACATCGGCGCAGTTCCTCCGCTGGGAGATATTTGGAACGGCGTTACAAACACCGAGCTGTTAAATAAGCTTGCCTCGGTTGAGCCTGTTACCGATAAATGCCGCAGATGCTTTTCGCTTCCGTACTGCACCACCTTTACCGGCTGCGACCATGTGCGCATTGACTGCCGCTATACATCGCGGGTATATATGGAGCGCAAGCTTGAGAGGCACATCCGCGCCCTGCTTAAAATGAAAGAAACGGGCGATGAATCCGGTTTAATCGAAAAGGATATTGAAAACTGCTAAAAGCAGCGCGGCACTTCGCCCAAGCGCGCCTTTGGAAACGTTGTTTATTTGTAAAGCTATATAAAAAACGGAGCGTATAGATACGCTCCGTTTTGTGTATGGAAAATCAGTATCAGACAAGCTCTTTCTTTATCGCGGCAAGAAGCTCGTCGTATGTCTCATATGCGGGGACATCGGGGTTGTCCGCCTTGATGTTTTCGGGAGCCTTGAACAAAAAGCCCGCCTTGCTCGCCTTGATCATTCCCAGGTCATTATAGCTGTCGCCGCTTGCGATAGTCTCGAAGCCGCAGGACTGAAGCGCTCTAACGGTGGTGAACTTTGACTTTTCACAGCGCATTTTAAAGCCGGTGATTTCGCCGTTTTCGCCGACAACAAGCTCGTTGCAGAAGATAGTGGGCATGCCCAGCTTCTTCATCAGGGGAGCGGCAAACTGAGAGAAGGTGTCGCTGATGATTATGGTCTGGCAGGTAGCGCGCAGCTCGTCCAGAAATTCCTTCGCGCCCTCCATGGGGTCGATTGTCGCGATTACATCCTGAATTTCCTTTAAGCCCAAACCATGCTCCTTGAGAATGTTAAGGCGGTAGTTCATCAGCTTGTTGTAATCGGGCTCGTCGCGTGTGGTCTTTTTAAGCTCGGGAATTCCCGACGCCTCGGCAAACGCGATCCAGATTTCGGGAACAAGTACGCCCTCGAGATCCAAACAAGTTACATACATATTGATTCTTCCTTTCTGTTTCCAAAATACAAAAAACAGTATAGCACTTTTTGGCCCCAACGTCAATATTTTAGTTGGCGGCGCGGTTTATTAAAAAAAACACCTTAAAAGTATTGACTTTTATTTTATGGCGGATATTATTAAAGATATAAAGATAAAGAGGAGTCTGATAATTATGTTCAACGCCGAAAAGGTAAAAAACGAATGCGTTCAGTGGATACGCGATTTCTTTGAAAATAACGGAAAGGGCTGCAACGCGGTAGTAGGTATCTCTGGCGGCAAGGACAGCTCGATTGTTGCCGCGCTCTGTGTTGAGGCGCTGGGCAAAGACAGGGTAATAGGTGTGCTCATGCCGTGCGGCGAGCAGGCTGATATCGACATGGCAAAGCTGCTTGTAGACACGCTTGGAATAAAGCATTACATTGTTAATATAAAGGACGCTGTTGAGGGGCTTACAAAGAGCATTCCCTTTGAGCTGAGTGAACAGAGCCGCACCAATCTGCCGCCGAGAATCCGCATGTCCACGCTCTACGCGGTTTCCCAGAGCCATAACGGACGCGTAGCGAACACCTGCAATCTCTCCGAGGACTGGGTGGGCTACTCGACCCGCTACGGCGATTCGGTTGGCGACTTCAGCCCGTGCTCAAACCTCACGGTTAATGAGATGAAGCAAATCGGCAGGCTTTTGGGGCTTCCCGACATGCTTGTTGACAAGGTTCCGATCGACGGACTGTGCGGCAAAACCGACGAGGAAAACCTCGGCTTTACCTATGCCGAGCTTGACCGCTACATCCGCACCGGTGAAATTGAAGATTTGGAAAAGAAGGCTAAGATCGACCGCATGCATAAAATGAATCTGTTTAAGCTTCAGCTTATGCCGGCGTTTGTTCCGGGCAATGAGGAATGATATGAAAAACAAGGCTTTTAAGCTGGGAATAATTGTCGGCAGGTTCCAGACCTTCCATACGGGGCACAAGTACATGGTCGACAAGGCGTGCGCGGTTTGCGACCGCGTGGGTATTCTTGTGGGCTCGTCCCAGGAGTCGGGCACCCTTAAAAACCCGTTTACCTTTGAGATGAGAAGGGAAATGCTTAAAAAGGTGTTCGGTGACCGCGTCAGAATCGAGCCGCTTCCCGACATCGGCGTAGGCAATAACGGCAAGTGGGGCGACTATGTTCTGCAAAACGTTCAGCGCTATTTCGGCAAGGCTCCCGATTTGCTTGTTTCGGGCAAAGAGGAGCGCCGCGTCGACTGGTTTGACAGCGCGGCGGGTATTTCGGTTGCCGAGCTGTATGTCCCAAAAACTATAGATATGTCAGCCACAAGAATGAGGCAGTTTTTTATAGACGACGACCGCGGGCAGTGGCAGCGTTACACGCCATCTGAGCTGTGGGAGGATTACGAAGCGATGAGAGCCGCGGTTCTTGCGGCGCCGCGGTTCTTGCGGCGAAGGATAATCTTTTTACGGAAAGCATATAGGCCGCGGTCAGCTGAATAGACGAACAGGTCGTGAACCGGACGTTTGCAATAAAAACTACTGTTCCGGCAAGTTAAGATGCGCCGTTATACCGACTTTCAGAAAAAAACCGATTTCTAAACAGGCGCGCTTCCTGCCGCGTGGCGGCCGGTTTTTTATAGACGACGACCGCGGGCAGTGGCAGCGTTACACGCCATCTGAGCTGTGGGAGGATTACGAAGCGATGAGAGCCGCGGTTCTTGCGGCAAAATATAGGCCGCTGAAAGGGAAACGTTGCTCCGATTTTATTTGTTTATTGGTGTTATTTTCCCTAAGCTGACGGCATTGATTGAAAGGGGAGAGATATGGATAATTACACCGAACGCAGGCGGATAAGCTTCAGCGGCAGGGTTCAGGGAGTCGGCTTCCGATATCACGCTCAGTACGCCGCCGATAACGCGGGCGTTACGGGCTGGGTGCGCAATGAGTACGACGGCACCGTAACTATGGAAATCCAGGGAACTCCGCGTCAGATCGACGAGGTTATCCTCGCATTGCGGCGCGCAAGGTATATTTGCATAGATAATATCACAAGCCGCGTGATTGCCGCCGACCCAAACGAAAAGCGGTTCAGGGTAAGATATTAGTATTATACCGTAAAAATCACATAACAAAAAGAGCAGCTTGCCGTGCGGCAGGCTGCTCTTTGAATTTGGCGTTAATTTTGATGCTTATAAACGTAATCATAAGCGAGATAAGCGTTCTGAACGATGCTGTTCACCGAGGAGTCGATTATGCTGTCGCCCATATCATAATGCTTTTGTGACGGATAGGCACCCACATAGTACCTTATTACTGTATCGTTATTCACATAATAGCGATACTGAGTTCCGTTTACGCATTGGTATACAAAGTACAGATTATGGTTTTCGTCAAAGAAATACCATTCCTTGTCATTCTCGTCATCGTGGAAGGAGCCTTTTGTTCCGATCCATACACGCTTGTTTTCCGTTACAACATAGTCGTAATCGCCCGCGTTTGTGTATTTGTTCATGTATTTGATGTCTTTGCTGAATTTATCTCCTATTTGATTATGAATAGAGTCGATTTCACTCTTGGACAATACGGAGGATTGCTGTACAGACGGCTGGGAAATACCCGGTCTGGTGGTTGGCTGCTGTGTTGAAGGCGGAACGTAGCCGGTATCAGGTTCGGAAGACGGTAAAGCAGAGGATTCCGGGGCTTCGGCGACGGAAGATTCTGTTTGCGAGGAAGAGCCTGAGCTGTTCGCGCTGTCGTTTTTTTCGTGGAAAAACATGAAATAAACCATTACTCCGATTGCGGCAAGAACAGCGATTATAGTTACAATAATCGCGATAATAACCGGCGTGTTGCTCTTTTGCGGCTGAGGATAATTGTTCTGACCGTAAACAGGCATACCCTGAGGCGGCATGTTCTGAGGCGGCATGTTCTGAGGCGGTACGTTCTGAGGCGGCATGTTCTGAGGCGGTACGTTCTGAGGCTGCCATTGCGGCTGAATCCTTTGCTGAGGGCGCTGCTGCTGAGGGCGCTGCTGCTGAGCGCGCTGATTCAGAGGCCTGGGCTGAGCGGGGCGGCTGTTGTAAAGCTGATTGGCGTCCATGGTTGAGTATATATTGCGCGTGGTCTGAAACTCGTTTATAAGCGCGTCCATGTCTTGGCACCGGTCGTCGGCAAAAAGCGCTAATCCGTGCATAAGCGCCTGCTCATGGGTCTGAGAAATCTTGACTCCCAACTCAGACGGGGGTTTAAGGGTATCGTTTATTTCCCTGTCCAGACTGTCCTCGGGAACAACGCCCGTAATGCAGTTGTAGATAGTGGCGCAGAGCGCGTATACATCGGTAAACGGTCCCTGCTTTCCGTTTTTGCGGTACTGCTCCTCGGGCGCGTAGCCCTGTTTCAGCACGACCGAAAGCTGGCGCTCCTCGTTGGTGTAGTACCGCGCGGAGCCGAAATCCATCACTTTAAGCTTTCCGCTTTTTGTATACATGATGTTATCAGGGCTGATGTCGCGGTGGATTACGCCCTTTTTATGCATTGCTTTAAGCGATTTCATTACGGGCAGCATAAGGTTAATCAGTTCATCGGATTTAAACAGACCGTGACTGTTTACGTAATCCCTTAGGTTTTCGCCGTCAAGATATTCCATAACGATATACGCGGTGTTGTTTGCCTGAAAATAATCCAGAACGTCTACAATACCGTCCTCGTCTGAAAAAGCGGCGACGTTTTTCGCCTCGAGCATAAAACGCTCAACGCCCTTTGTGAAAAACTCTTCCTTGCCCTGGGTTACTATTACGCCGTCGGAAACCTCGTTTGTACGGTTCGCCGCGCCTGAAGGGTAAAACTCCTTAATCGCCACCCTTTTGGAAAGTGTGGTATCCAGGCCGATGTATGTAATGCCAAAGCCGCCCTCGCCGATGTACTTTCCTACCAGATAACGCTCAGCGAGCATTGTTCCCGGCAAAAGGTGATATGGGGCCGCGGCGGATTTATCGCTTATGCTGTGACCGCAGCGCGGACAAAACAAAGCTTCATTCGCTTCTTTCATACAATTAAAACAATAGCTTTTCATTCTATCCATCCTTTTCAAGTCAAAACCGCGTTGTTAAGGAATGCGGATTACGCGGTAAGTTTTTCGCCGGAGTATATAAAATATTAGGAGCGCACCGCGTATACTGCGGTGTTGTTAAAGTCAGAATATGATTGTTTTCGAGTATTGATTGCGGAATGTGCCGCTCAGCATCCAGCAGTTGTCAATGGCGTCGGAGAGCGTTTTAGCCGAGCTGCTTGTCGACATATATGTCGAGCTGTATTCAAGCTTTCCGTTCTTTACCGAGAACTGCTGCGCGGGCGCGTACATTACCCTGTAATAATCAGAGGACGCGTTGCGGTACAAAAAGCAGATGTATATAGTGTCTGAGTTGCTTTTGCTTTCAACGTAATATATATTGCGCAGCTCAATTCGTTCGCCGTAGCGAGCCTCGTTGTCGTTGTGCTCTACATTTGAAAGGAAAAAGCTCTTTAGCTCGTCTTTGCAGTTTGTAGCCTCGTAAAGCGAAATGGACGGCGGAGCCGTGGCGGGAACGTACTTTGTCGTGGGCTGGGCAGAGCTTGGTTCAGTAAAGGTCGGGTGCGTTTCGTCAATTCCCGAAAGCAGGTCCTTGATATTAAAAGTGGTTTCGGTCTGGTCTGTAGTATCGTTTTGGATGGACTCCTTGCTTTCAGACATTTTGCCGAAAAGCAGAACCAGCCCGCCTATAATAACGGCAAGAACAAGAACAACAGTAATTGAGGATACCAAAATTGTCCTCCAAAGCGGCTTCTTTCTTGTCGGCTCCTCGTTGGGGATAATTGTGGCGTTTGTTGTTTTGCGGGCGTCCATATACTCGTTGGGGCTTGAGGGAGGAGCGTCCGGCTTAGGCTTTTTATCGGGATTTGCCGCTTGCGGTTGTCCCTGATTGTTTTTGTTTTTTGATTTTACAGAGTAGGTGATGGTGTTGGCGGTTTCGATATCTACGGGCGTCTTTGCCGTAAACTCGGAAATAAGCGCGTCCATATCGGGCGTGCGGTCCTTTGCGAAAACCGCAAGACCGTGAACGATAGCCTGCTCATGGACTGAACTTATTTTAATTCCGAGCTTTGACGGCGGAACAAAGGTGTCGTTTTCAACGCGGTCTATGCCGACAGGCGGAACCTTGCCGGTGATACAGGTGTATATGGTGGCGCAAAGGGCATAGACATCGGTAAACGGACCCTGCTCGCCGTCGTGGCGGAACTGCTCCTCGGGCGCGAAGCCCTGCTTGAGGATAATGGCAATTTGCTTTTCGTCGTCAAGATATGACCTTGCCGAGCCGAAGTCCATCAGTTTAAGCTTGCCCTTTTTGGTATACATGATATTGTCGGGGCTTATGTCGCGGTGGATTATTCCCTTGGCGTGCATATCTTTAAGCGCCTTCATAACGGGCATAAGCAGACCTATAAGCTTTTCGGGATCAAACAGGCCGTGATGCCGCATGTATTGCTTCAGATTTTCGCCGTCGAGATAATCCATTACAATATACGCGGTGTTATTTTCCTGGAAATAGTCCTGAACATCGACTATGCCCTCTTCATCCGAGAAGGCGGCAACGCTTTTCGCCTCAACCATAAAGCGATCAACGCCGCTGCGGAAAAATCCCTGACGATCTTTTAAGACATTGATTTCCTTTGAAGCTGAGCTGTCGCGCGAGGCGATTCCCGAGGGGTAAAACTCTTTGATCGCCACGCGTTTTGAAAGCGTGGTATCCATTCCGATGTAGGTTATGCCGAAGCCGCCTTCACCGATAACTCTGCCTGTTATGTATCTGTTTGAAAGCACTGTTCCGCACGGCAGGTAATACGGCTTGCCGCGCGGCGGAGCCTTGCGGTCAGCTCCGCAGTGTTCGCAAAAGTTTGCTCTGTCAAGCGGACGCATGCAGTTATAACAGTATTCTTGCATTTTTATTATCCTATCTAATAAACTTGTGTAACCTCATATATACCGCTGTTTGACGAATCAAGAAAATATGAATTCTCAATGGCTTCATCCAGAGTCGAACCCGCATCGTCGGCGTCAAATGAATCGTAGGAAGCGGTTACTGTTCCGCTGCCGGCGGATAGATACTCGGGATATACCGAAACCGTGCGGTAGTAGTTGCCCGAAACATTCTGGTAAACATAGTATATCAGCCTGAAGTACGAGCTCTTTTTATCAACATAATAAACTCCCAGCGACCTTACCGACTGATCCTCCTTAGCCTTATCGTCATAGTCAAGAATATGATCAAAGAAATACTCCTTGAGCGCTTTGCCGTTTGCTTTGGCTTCTTCAAGGGTCATTCCTTTTTCGTCTGAGGCTTTGGATGAGCTGTCGTCGTATGATGAAAAGCTGTAGGTCGTTTGCGGAACGTCGGTGTCAGGCTCAGGGGCGGAGCTGTCAAATAAATTCAATGATGACTGCGGCGTTTGGCTTGAAGCAAAACTTTTGTCGCTGAGGCTGTTACTGCCGCTTCCGTTGCTGTCGCCTTTGCCGTTGTTAAGAGCAATAACAACAATAATAACCGCCGCTATAACAATAACCGCGGGAATGACAATTGCGAGTATCATTGGAACCTTTGATTTTTTAGGCGGCTGAACCGGCGGGTTATATGAATTCGGATTATAAGAATTCGGGTTGTATGAGTTTGGGTTGTACGAATTCGGGTTGTATGAGTTTGGGTTATATGAATTCGGATTATAAGAATTCGGATTATACGAGCTTGGGTTATTGGTGTTTTGACTATATTGGCTTTGGCTGTACGAGTTTGAATAGCCGGTGCTGTAAGAATTGGGAGCGGACGTGTTTTGAACGGGCGCGGATGTCACGTTGACGCCGGCAGTTGGGCGCGGCGAGCCGGCAACGGGCTGCTGAGTCACTGCGTTTGCGCCGTTTTGGTTATAGCTGACGGACGCGGGCGCCTGAGTTTTTGGCGCGTCAAATATATCCGCGCTTTTTTCCGTGGTAAGCTCATCAATCAGCGTGTTTATGTCGGGGGTGCGGTCTTTGGCGTGAACGGCCAGACCGTGCATAAGCGCGTCCTCCTGATATTTGGGAATCTTTACGCCGAGCTCGGAGGGGCGTTTGAGGGTATCGTTTATAAGCCGCTCGACGCTGTTTACGGGAACCTTGCCCGTAATGCAGGCGTATATCGTGGCACAGAGCGCGTAAACATCGGTATGCGGTCCCTGAACGCCGTTTGAGCGGTACTGTTCCTCAGGAGCAAAGCCCTGTTTAAGCACGATTGACATCTTGCGCTCTTCGTTTGTGTAATAGCGAGCCGAGCCGAAATCCATCAGCTTGAGGCGTTTAAGCCTGTGGTACATGATGTTGTCGGGGCTTATGTCGCGGTGGACAACACCCTGACTGTGAACCGCTGCCAGCGAGTGCATAAGCGGAATCATAAGCGAAATAATCTGATTTACGGGGAACAGACCGTGATGCTCGATGTAATGCTTTAGGGTTTCGCCCTCAAGGTATTCCATAACTATATAGGCGGTGTTGTTTGCCTGGAAATAATCCACGATATCGACGATACCGTCCTCCTCGCCGAAGGTGGCTACATTTTTGGCTTCCTCAAGAAAGCGCTGCACGCCCTTTTGGAAGAAAGACTCTCTGCCGCGGGTTACAATGATTTTTTCGGATTCAGAGCGGTTTGCCGCGCCAGAGGGATAAAACTCCTTAATCGCCACGCGCTTTGATAAAGTTATATTGAGGCCGATGTAGGTTATGCCAAAACCGCCTTCGCCAATAACGTTGCCTATAAGATACTTGCCCTCAAGAATTGTACCCGGCGCTATATGGTACGGTTCGGCTTGCGGCGGCTGACTGTTGTCATATCCGCAGCGTCCGCAAACAGGTGAGTCGCCCAGCTTTCGCATGCATTTCATGCAATAATTCTGAATCATATTGTCTTACCCTTTCAAATAGTCAGCCAACCTTTGTGACTTTATATCTTCCCGTTGTGGAGCTTATATACATTACATTTTTCTTTGCCTGTTCAAGTGTATCGGCGGATTTGTTTCTTGAGAAATAGGTTGATTTGCTTAATACCGCTCCGTCCTCGAGATACATATTGTCGGGGTTGTGCTCAACGGCGCGGTAATACTTTTGAGTAGAGTTGTAGTATACATATACAAGTCTGCGGTAGTTTGATTTGGTGGACTCACAGAAGTAAAGTTCCTTGCTCTGGATATAGTCGCCTTCTTTTGCCTGGTTGTCTGCGGTCAGAATATGTTTTAAGAAGTACCTTGCTATAGCTACGGCGTTTTCCTTTGATTCGGCAGCGTCGAAGCCTACAGCTGAAGACGATTTGGATGACTGCCGCGATGATGAGCCCGAGTCTGAAATAAAGCTAGAAAAGCTGTTAGTGCCGCTTTGACCTGATGAGTTATCGTTGAATGAAAAGTTAAATACTTTTGAACCGCTGCTGTTTTGAGCCCGGCTAATGTTGTTTGATTGAGATGTATTTGACAATACGCCCGGGGTCTCGCTGCCTTTGCCTTTGTCGCCGTTGAGCGCGATTATGGCTATAATCGCCGCCGCGACAACCACTATCGAAGGAATTGTGATTCCCAAAATCAACGGCAGCTTTGATTTCTTAGGTGAGGGAGGCGTTGGCGGAATATAGGAATTACCGATGTTCGGCGCGGCCGTTTGCGGCGAATAGGAATTACCGATGTTCGGCGCGGCCGTTTGCGGCGAATAGGAATTACCGATGTTCGGCGCGGCCGTTTGCGGAGTATATGAGTTTTGCTGCCACGTCTGATTGTATGTGTAATTCTCGGGAACAGCCGTTTTTGATACTTGCGGCGGGAATTGAGTATTTTCTGTGGTAAGCTCTTTTATTAGCGTCGGAATATCGGGCGTTCGGTCTTTAGCGAAAACCGCAAGTCCGTGCATAAGCGCGTTTTCAACATAGGCGGGAATTCTAACGCCAAGCTCTGACGGACGAATGAGGGTATCGTTTGAGATCCTGTCAAGGCTTCCGGTCGGAACTCTGCTTGTAATGCAGGCGTAAATGGTGGCGCATATGGCGTAAACGTCTGTGTGCGGCCCCTGAACGCCGTTTGTGCGGTACTGCTCCTCGGGAGCAAAGCCCTGCTTGAGAATAACGGACATCTGGCGTTCCTTGTTTGTAAAGTAACGCGCCGAGCCGAAGTCCATCAGCTTTAGCTTATTTTTACAGTACATGATATTGTCGGGGCTTATGTCGCGGTGGATGACGCCCTCGGCGTGAATCGCCGCCAGCGAGTTCATAAGCGGAATCATCAGCGAAATTATTGTCTCAGCGTCAAACGCGCCGTGATTATTTACATAATGCTTTAGATTTTCGCCCTCAAGATATTCCATTACAATGTAGGCGGTATTGTTTTCCTGGAAGTAGTCGATAATATCGACAATACCGTCCTCCTCGCTGAATTTGGCGACATTCTTTGCCTCGTCAAGAAAGCGCTGAACGCCCTTTTGGAAGAAGTCTTGCTTTCCGCCGGTAACATGTACATGAGTAATATTAACGCGGTTTGCCGCGCCCGCGGGGTAAAACTCCTTTATAGCTACACGCTTGAAAAGAGTGGTGTGCATTCCGATATATGTTATGCCGAAGCCGCCTTCGCCGAGAACATTGCCGACAAGATATTTGCCGGACAGCAATGTGCCGGGAGCAAGATGATAAGGCTCGTGAGCCGCGGGACGGCTGTTGTCATAGCCGCAGCGGGCGCAGACAGGACTGCCTTTAAGCTCTTTCATGCAGTTCATACAGTAATTTTGCATCGGTATACCCCTTATATAATAATCAACAGTTTGTTATCTGTATCCGAGTTTTTCCTGATAATCTATTATCAGGTTCAGATTGTAGGTTTCATATGAGTTAAGTATGCTTTCGTCAAAGTCGCTTCCTTTTATCGTGCCGCGGTACCAGCTTTTTGACTCAAAATACTCCTTGATTTCAGGGTCTGAGAATTTTCTTCCGTGGCGCGCGAAAATCTCGTTGAGAGCGAGATTAAGCGTTTTACGGTCAAATGATGAAAGGTCGGACTCTTTTAAGTACTTGCGGTTTGATTTAGGAAGAAGATAGTCATTATCTGAGCCGCGTGTGCCAGACGGGTCGGTGGAATCAGACGGAGATGTGCTGTCGCTGTGAGAGCGCGGCGAGGTGTGGATTTCGTTTTCGTCTCCCTTTGAAATATAAATGAGCGCCTCGGTTGACGCGGAAAGCTCATCGCCTGCCGACGGGCTTTGAGAAATGACATAGTTGATTTGGATTTCCTCGTTAAACTCGCGGATGACTCTGTATTTTATGCCCGCCTCGTTAAGGGCGGTGTAGGCTTCCTGCTCGCTCAGGCCGCTTAAATCGGGCATAATACCAACCTTGTCGTCGCGGTTAACTGTTGTTGAGCGCGAGGCTGAGCCGGTTGAATCGGAAACATCCGCGGTTGGTGGTGCGTCAGGCACCGAAGATTGGCTTTTGCTGTTGCCGTCGCTGTTAAAAAATAAAAGATATACAAAAAAGAGCGCCACAACCGTTACCGCCGTAACTGCCGCGATAACGGCGATAATCATGGCGGTTTTGCTTGTTTTTGAGGGTTGGTAGTCATCGGGATAATCATAATCGTCTCCGGAAAGCTCCTGCGGATTCAACGGCTTGCTTTCATCGGGAAGATCCTGTTTGACGTCTTTTTTCATATAATCAGCTCCTCAAAAAGAATCCATTCTCCCAATCATAATTGTAAGCTATTTTGCGTATTTTGTCAATTAAAACGCATATTTTTTAGCTGTTTTAGCTGAATTTTGTTTACTTTTTTCAATGAGAAGATTATAATGGGCTTAATTGGAGCTAAGGCGGAATTCGGTATCGGATTCAAAAGCCGCTTGACTGGAGGCGAAAAATGATTAAGGTAGATTTAATAACGGGGTTTCTCGGGTCGGGCAAGACTACTTTTTTAAAGCGATACGCCCGATTTTTGCTCGGCAGAGGGCAGAGGATAGGAATTCTTGAAAACGACTGCGGCGCTGTGAATATCGACATGCTGCTGCTGAGTGAGCTTGAGGGTGAAAACTGCGGGCTTGAGATGGTAGCGGGCGCGTGCGGCGCCGACTGCCACAGGCGGCGCTTTAAGACTAAGCTGATAGCGCTGGGGATGAGCGGCTATGACCGCGTAATTATCGAACCTTCGGGCGTGTTTGATATCGACGAGTTTTTTGACACGCTTTACGAGCCGCCGCTTGACCGCCTTTATGAAATCGGCAGCGTAATAGCGGTAGCGGACGCTGCTCTCTGCGAAGGGCTTTCGGACAGCGCCCAGTATCTTCTGGCTTCTCAGACGGCTAACGCGGGCGCTGTTGTGCTGAGCAAAACCCAGCTTGTGTCGGAGGATGAGCGCGAATCGGCAATAGAGCGCATCGAGGCGGCGCTTAAAAGGGTTAAATGCGGCAAAAATTTGCGCGATATAATAATTTCAAAGGACTGGAGCACCTTTACCGATGATGATTTTGAGCGTATAATGAACTGCGGATACGAAAGCACAAGCTTTGTAAAGCGCAGCACTGCCGACGACCTGGGCTTCGGCTCGGTTTACATTATGAACCAAAGCTTTACCGCGGATGAATTTGCCGAAATATCAAAGGCGGTTTTTGCGGACCGCTCCTGCGGAAAGGTGTTCAGAATCAAAGGGTTCGCGCGCAGCGACAGCGGCTGGATCGAGTTCAACGCCACGTCCGAAGCCGCGGAAATACACCCTGCCGCGCACGGACAGGAAATCGTTATTGTAATAGGCGAAAGTTTGAATAAAGACAAAATTCGATATATTTTTGGCAGAAAACAGCAAATACAATCTTGACAGAATACATGTATTTTGATAAGATAATTACAGTGGACTTTAGCGTGTCACAACGGCGCGTTTGGTTTACCCGATAATTATTCATATATGAAAAGGAGATTCGGATTATGAAATTTTGTAAGCATTGCGGAAATCAGATTCCTGATAACGCGGTATGCAACTGCCCCGGAGCGGTAGCTGAGCGTCAGCAGAATCAGGGCGGTTATCAGCAGCCCCAGTACGCTGCTCCCCGTCAGGGCAAGAGCTTCGGCCAGAAGCTTATCGAGCCATTCACACTTTACTTCAAGAACCCCAAGCAGGCTGTTGACAACAGAATCAAGGATAAAGACTTCCTTACTCCCTTGATTTACATTTCTGTTTTGTTCATTATTATGCTCGGCGTTAAGTGTTGCATTTACGGTCACGAGGCGGTTAAAGGCAAGCCGGTTATTGATTTTAACTTTGGCCTTACACTGCTTGCGGCGTTTATCGCGGTTATCGCGCTTGCCGTTGTTTATGTAATTTCCAGATTTGTTATTTTGATTGTATGCGGCAAAAAGCCCGTAAACGCGGGCGAGCTTATGCTCAGTTCATTGATTTCTTTCGGCGTAAACTCAATTGTTCCGATGTGCATTATCCTTATCGGCGGTCTTTTCTACATGGCTACAAGCATGCTTGCTTACATGTTCTTTGCGGTTGCGGCTGTATGGTATATCGCGGCCGGTCTGCTTGAAATCAAAGACGAGTTTGATCCTAACGGAAATCCCTTTGTAAGACTGCTTATGGTTGGTCTTATTGTCGGCGTGCTTTTGGCGCTCTACATTCTCCTTTATAAAGGTTTGTACGAGATGAACGTAAGAACAATCAATGTGCTTTCCAACTCTTCCATAAGAAGCAGCAGCAGTATGTCCGGCAGTGACATTAGCGACCTTTATAAGTATTTTGGTTAATAACAAAAAACGCACGTGTTAAAAGCGTGCGTTTTTCTTTTAGCTATAATTTGTTCACATATGCCGCGACGTATCGCGCGACAATACTTCCGGTAATCATTATCTTTCAGACAAAAGACCGGCTCAAATCGAGCCGGCCTTTTGTGTGCTTTAAAACAGCGTTATCCCAAACAGGTGCAGCGTCCATAAGATTATGCCGTAAATAACCGACGCCGAAACGCTGTAAACTATTACGGGGCCGGCGATTACAAACATTTTGGCTCCGACTCCGACAATAAAACCTTCGGTTTTGAACTCTATCGCGGGCGAGGACACTGAGTTCGCGAAGCCCGTAATGGGTACAAGCGTACCCGCGCCCGCCTTTCGGGCAATTTTGTCGTATACGCCGATGGCGGTGAGAAGAACGCCGACGAATATCAGCGTGACCGATGTAACGGTGCGAGCGGTAGTTTCGTCCAGCCCCCACAGACTGAGCAGCTCAAAAATTAATTGCCCCGCGGCGCATATTCCGCCGCCGATAAAAAACGCCCGCACACAGCTGAGGGCGGTTTTGCTTTTAGGCGAGGATTCTTTAACGATTTTTGAATATTCCTTGGATGTTACCATATTTTCTCCTTTTTTGCTTTCTAAACCGCAAATAACTGAAAACTTGTAATATATATTCTTCTCCGATTTTTTTGAATTATGTTGATTTTATCACTTTATTTTTTTACTTAATTGTTGTATAATAAGATGAATATGTAAAATGGGGGCGAAGGGCTTGGAGCATTATCTTGATAACAGCGCGACTACCGCGGTTTCAAAGGCGGCGGCTGATACGGCGTACCGGGTAATGACACAAGCCTACGGCAACCCGTCCTCGCTCCACTCAAAAGGAATGGAAGCGGAAACTGAGCTGAAGCGCGCGCGCAAATCGGTGGCGTCAAAGCTCAGGGTAAGCGACGAGGAAATCCTATTCACAAGCGGCGGTACCGAGGCAAATAACCTTGCGCTTTTCGGCGCGGCGTACGCCACCTGCCGCACCCGCAAAAAAATAATCATTTCATCGGTTGAGCACAGCAGCGTTACCGAGGCGGCAAAGCGGCTTGAGACAGAGGGCTTTATAGTTGAGCGGATATCTCCGCGCCCGGACGGGATCGTTCACCCCGAGGACGTGGCTGCCGCGGCTGATGAAAACACCGCGATTGTTTCAATTATGATTGTAAACAACGAAACGGGCGCGGTCATGCCTGTTTCGGAGATTTTCGCGGCGGTGAAGGAAAAAGACGAAAAAATCCTGTGCCATACCGACGCTGTTCAGGCGTTTGGAAAGCTCGCCGTAAAAGCAAGGGCTCTGGGCGCCGACCTTATAAGCGTCAGCGGCCACAAGGTTCACGCTCCTAAGGGCGTGGGAGCGCTCTATATCAAAAAGGGCGTGCGGCTGGTTCCGAGGCAGTACGGCGGCGAGCAGGAAAAGCGGATCCGCCCGGGTACGGAGAATCTGCCCGCTATAGCGGCTCTGGGCGCGGCGTGCGATGAATTTGACGTCGACGGCAATTTTGAAAAGGTACGCGCTTTAAACGCTTACGCCAAGGAAAAGCTGCTCTCGATCGACGGCGTTGAGCTCAACTCTCCCGAAAACGCCTTGCCTTATGTGCTGAATATTTCGGCGGGCAGGGTTCGCAGCGAAACAATGCTCCATTTTCTTGAAGAGCGCGACGTGTTTGTATCGTCGGGCAGCGCCTGCGCGAAGGGCAAGCCAAGCCATGTGCTCAGCGCTCTGGGACTTAGCAGAGAACGCGCCGACAGCGCTCTGAGAATAAGCTTCTCTAAGCACAATACCAAAGATGACGTAGACGCTCTCTGCGAGGGGATCGCTCTGGGGCTCAAGGTGCTGGCACACAGGTAAAACAATATATTTAAAGCGGATAATTTATGTCTTATCACATATTTTTCATTCGCTTATCACTTATGAAGGTTATTATGAAAGAAATATTACTGTTAAAGGACGGCGAAATTGTTCTGAAGGGGCTTAACCGCCGTCAGTTTGAGGATGTTTTAAAAAAGAACGTAAGAATCGCGCTTCACTCGCTGGGCAGGTTTGAGATAACCTCGGCTCAGTCCACAATCACGGTCAGGCCGCTTAGCGACGACATCGATTTGGACGAAGCGTGCGAGCGTGTGGCGAGGGTTTTCGGCATAGTCAGCTTTTCAAGGGCGGCGCTCTGCGACGAAAAAACAATGGACTCGGTGCTCAAAACCGCGCCCTTCTACCTTGAAAAACAGCTCAAAGCCGCAAAGACCTTCAAGGTTGAGGCGAAACGCAGCGATAAAAAGTTTCCGCTTAAATCCCCCGAGATATGCAGGGAGCTGGGTGGAGTGATCCTGTCAAAATATCCCCACCTGAAAGTTGACGTTCACAATCCCGACGTCACCGTCTATGTTGAAATCCGCGACTTAGGCGCTTATATCCACTCAAACCCGCTCAAAGGCGCGGGCGGAATCCCCGTTGGCACGGGCGGCAAGGCTGTTGTGCTTATAAGCGGCGGTATCGACTCGCCCGTAGCGGCTTATATGATGGCAAAGCGCGGTCTGAGGCTTACGGCTGTCCACTTCGCAAGCCCGCCATACACAAGCCGCAGAGCCGAGGAAAAGGTGGTGCGCCTGCTTCAGAAGGTCAGCCGTTACTCAGGCCCGATGACGATGTACACCGTGCCTTTTACCGAGATTCAGGAAAAGCTCAGGGACGACTGCCCCGAAGAGCTGTTCACAATTATTATGCGCCGTCTTATGATGGAAATGTCGCAGCGCATAGCCCGCGACAACGACTGCTCGGCGCTGATTACGGGCGAGAGCCTGGGTCAGGTAGCAAGCCAGACAATAGGCGCGCTCAACTGCACCGACGACGCTGCCGATATGGTCGTTTTCAGACCGCTTATCGGCATGGACAAGCAGGAGATCATCGACATCTCCTATAAAATAGATACTTACGAAACCTCAATCGAGCCTTACGAGGACTGCTGTACGGTGTTCACGCCAAAGCACCCCCGTACAAAACCTGTTCTGAAGTTTGTTAAGCAGGCTCAGGAAAAAGCGGGCTTTGAGCCGCTTGTTGAGGAAGCGCTTAAAAATTTAAAGGTTACACCGATTTACCCCGAAGAATAACGCGAAAGGAAGTACCTGCGTGTTGATAGAAATATTATCTGTTTGCAAAAAGAACGAAACCGACAGCGTAGAGCCCAAAGAGCAAGAGCTTTCAAAAAGCCTTGACGAAAAGGGCTATACCCTGAAGGGAATAAAAAAAGCGGTTTTGCAGTCCTCGGCAATAAAGCTTGCGCTGAGCGGTATAGCAAAATCGGACGAAAAGCCCGACCTCGCAATTGTTACGGGCGCTCTTAAAACAAAGGACAACAGCTCCTTTAAGAAGTATATGGTCGAGAGCGTGGCGGCGTCGGAGAAGGCTGAAAACGAGCCCGCTCCGAAGGATTACTGGAAGCGCAGAAACGCGGCGTTCAAGGAAGCGCGCGCGCGAAAGGCGTCGAAGGAGGAGCTTGAAGAGCTTGAGAAGGAGTACGAGCTGACGCGTAAAAAGGTCAAGGTCTTTTCGCTGGGCGACTTCGGAAACGGCTACAAGGGCTACGCCTTTATGTATGACGGAATGCGCGTAGCGGCTGTTCCCAAGGCAGAGCTTACGGGCAAGGATTTCCCGGAAATCGCCGCTCTTGCCGCCGAGCGCACCACCGAGGTTTTTGAGGACGGCAAAAACGAATTCCCCGACGGCTTTTCCGAGCAAAAATACACACCCGCGAAAACGGGCTTTGTAAACCGCTTTATTCCTCTGCCGGGCGACGGCGTTAAGGAAATCGTGCGTAAATGCGTTGTTATAGCGTCGCTGGTTGTCTTTTTGATTGCGGGCTGGATGCTCTACTATAACCTTGTGCAAAGACCTGCCGAGGAGGCCGCGCTCAACGGCGAAATCCAGAAAGTATACCACAGCGAATCAAACGAGGGCGGCGGCGAGGCTCCAAGCAAGGGCGACGGCAACTCGATAAAGTGGGATGAGCTGAAAAAAATCAATAAGGAAATCGTAGGCTGGATTCAGATAAAGGATACAAAAATCGACTATCCCGTGCTCTGGCATAAAGGCGACGACATAACAGACCAGTTTTATCTCAACCATAACTACAAGGGAGATTACGACTCTTACGGATGTATCTTCCTCGACTACAGGTGCACCAAAGGCATGGACAGCAAAAACATTGTCCTGCACGGCCACCACATGAACGACGGCTCAATGTTCGGCGAGCTTATGAATTACGGCGGAACCGAAGCGGATATGGACTTCTACAAGAAGCACCCCACGATTAAGTTCGATACTCCGCAGGGCGACGGCGTTTATAAAATAATTTCGGTTTATAAAACAAATACCCTGTCGGCTCACGGCGAGTTTTTCAACTACATGGTAGGAAACTTCCAGAACGACAAGGACTTTATGAACTATGTTTACAACGTGCGCGTACGCTCGCTTATTAACTGCCCCGTTGACGTAAACGAGGACGACGATCTGATTACACTTTCAACCTGCTCCTACGAGTACACAAACTTCCGCACCGTTGTTGTGGCAAGAAGGGTGCGTATCGGCGAGGACAACAAGGTCGATACCAAAAAGGCAGGCAGAAACGACAACGCGGTATGGCCTCAGGTTTACTACTCCACCCGCGGCGGCACAAGGCCTACGGTCACGGACTTCTGCACAGCTTATGAGAAGAAGCAGATCGACTGGTACGACGGCAATTACGACTTCAAGGATCAGAAGGTTTCCGTACCCACAACCGCTCCTTCAAGCACCGATAAGAAACAGGGCAGCACGGCGCGGACCACCGAACGCATATTGCTGCACAGCGTAACGTTTATTAACTACGACGGCTCGTTTATCGAGAACCAGACGATAGAGGACGGCAAGGCGGCAAAGGCGCCGGCGGATCCCGTTAAACCGAGCGACGATTACTACGACTACAAGTTCAAGGGCTGGGGACTTGACTTCTCAAAGGTAAAAAGCGACATGACAATCGCGCCGATATTTGAGCCTGTGTTAAAGCCCGAATATCGCAAAGCGCAGTAGGAGGCCGTCCATGAACTGTACAATTGTTTATTATTCGGCGCGCAAAACCTCGTTTTGCGAAAAGGCGCTTAAAAAAGCGTTTTCAGAGCTTGGGCTTAACCTTTCCTCGGCTGTTTTCGCCACAAACCGCGAATCCTTCGGCGAGGCGCTGACTCAGGCTTTTGAAAAAACCGACGTGGTGTTTGCCGTAGGCGGACTTGAGTTTCAGGACAGCCGAAGCGCCCGCGACATTGTTTCGCAGGCGGCGTCAGGCAGCAGCCCCGAGCTTTGCCGAAGACTTAAAAACGATTCGGGCGACGACGGATACCTTATCCGCGCCGGCAGCCAGCTTCTTGTAATGCTCCCCGACGAGCCTGAGCAGATTGAAAAAATGACGCGCGGCACGCTTGCGGTGTATATCAAAAAAATGAAATAAACAAGCAAATCTTAAAAGATGAGAGGTAATGAAAATGAACACCGGAACATTTGAAAAATACGAATCAGAAGTTCGCTCCTATTGCAGACACTTCCCCAAGGTTTTCACAAACGCTGTCGGCGCGACCCTGACAGACGAGGACGGCAACGATTATATCGACTTTTTCTGCGGCGCGGGCGCTGTGAATTACGGCCATAACAACCCCTATATCAAGCAGAAAATGGTTGATTATCTGGCGTCGGACGGCATTATCCACGCGCTGGATATGTACACGGTTCCCAAGCGCGATTTCATTGAGAGCCTCGAAAAGAAAATTATCGAGCCGCGCGGTCTGAAGTATAAAATCCAGTTCTGCGGTCCCACAGGCACAAACGCTATTGAAGCGGCGCTCAAGCTTGCGAGAAAGAAAACAGGCAGAAGGAATGTTTTCGCGTTTATGGGCTGCTTCCACGGAATGACTCTCGGCGCGCTTTCGCTGACCTCCGAGATGTACGCGCGCAACGGCTGCGGCGCTTCTCTTAACGATGTAACCCACATTCCCGCTCCCTATATGTTTGAGGGGCTGGACGTAATTGAGTATATGCAGACTCTTCTCGACGACGACCACTCGGCGGTTGAAAAGCCCGCGGCTGTCGTTATGGAAACCCTTCAGGCTGAGGGCGGAATCCGCCCCTTCTCAAACGAGTTCCTGCGCGATGTGCGCGCTTTCTGCGACAAAAACGACATTCTGCTCATCATTGACGACGTTCAGGTAGGCTGCTGCCGCACCGGCACCTTCTTCTCGTTTGAGCGCGCCGGCATTGTACCCGACATGGTTGTTATGTCAAAGTCTATAGGCGGCATGGGTATGCCCCTTGCTATTGTGCTGCTCAAGGAGGAGCTCGACTGCTGGAAGCCCGGCGAGCATAACGGCACCTTCCGCGGAAATCAGCTCAGCTTCGTTGCGGGCGCGGCGTCGTTCGACTTCCTGCTCGAAAACAACGTCGAGGCCGAAACCCGCCGCAAGGGCGAAATTGTAAAGAGCTTTTTGGAAAAAGAGGTTCTGCCGCTTGATGAGCGCCTTGAGCTTCGCGGAATGGGACTTATCTGGGGACTTGACTTCGGAAAAATCAATCCCGAGCTGTCCGAGGTCGTAATCGAAAAGTGCTTTGATAATAACGTTATCTGCGAGTGCGCGGGCAGAAACGGCGCGGTATTCAAAATCATGCCTCCGCTCGTAATCGGGGACGACCTGCTTAAAAAGGGCCTTGAGGTTGTAGCCAAGGCGGTTAAGGAAGCGCTCTCTGATTAATTTGAAATTAACCGCAGCGTTTGTTTCCTCGGCGTAGTGTCTTGTATCGCTTAAACATTTATAATATATTTTGCAGTGCACGGTCTTGACCGTGCCGCCGGCTGTGAACAAAGGTTTTATTATCAACCCGCCGTCAGGTCAGGACCTGACACTACAATTGATAACATAAAGAATTAGACAAAAACAGCCAAGCAGGAGCGACCAATGTGTTCGCTTTGATATTGCAGAAACGCAGAAAAACACACCTGCGAATGAAACTGAAAAACAAAATACAGAACTAAAAAACACCCCCGGCTGATAATCAGCCGGGGGATTGGTTGTTTATTGTGCTAAATCCTGCGGTGTAACGCTGAAGTCAATGCTCTCTTTATCGCCGATTTCCTTATACTTTAACTCAAAGTTTTTCCAGCTGGGATCAACCTCATAAGCAAGATAGCCCTTCATTTTTTTGCCTGTGTCCAAGGCGCCCGTAAACCATTTGTACCCTTCAACATCGCCAAGCAGTGCTTTCATATCGGTTTCGTAATTATCCGTATACGCTTTAAAATACAAATAATTTACATACTGGTTTTTGTTTGATACGTTTTCCGCCTCAAAAAACAGAACAAGGTACTTTTTGCCTTCGTCGGGAGTTGCTGTATAAAAGTCACTGATTTTGATTTCATCGTATTGCTTTGCTTTTTCAAATGTGAATTTTAATTTATCGTTCTGAATATAGTTTCCGGGCTTAATCCCGTTGGAGTTATCGTTATCCGCAGATGAATTATCGTCAGCCTTGGATGGGCTATCGGCTTTTGAAGCGCCGACTTCCGAGTTATCCTTGGCAACGGTGCCTGTCTGCAGCGATGAACTGCTTTGGTTGTCGGAATTTGAGCAGCCGAATGCGGTCAAAGCCATTACGGCAGCCATAACTAACATAATTATTTTTTTCATAGTGACATCTCCTTTGTGTTTGCTTATGTGTGATAAAGAAGCAATAGAAGTGCAAAAAATTTTGCCGTTCCTATCCGACACTTGGCCATTGTGTCGGATAGGTCGGGCGGTTATTCG
>OMYD01000004.1 GCA_900315195.1 uncultured Eubacteriales bacterium
ATAAACCGGCGCAAAAGGTAAACAGTGTTGTTGATTATATTTACAAATAAATTAAAATCCTGCCGATACTTCGACAGGATTTTTTTAATGAACTAAGTATGCACTTTAGGTATCTACTCCCACGAAATAAAGAAACAAAGAGCAATTAGTTGTAATTCTATGTCAGATCAGCTAACAAACGCTATAAAAAAGCTGAAAAATAATGAGCCAGTAATGAGCCAGCGGTCAGCGTGATAAAAGAGAAACTCCCGAAAGCCACTAAATAAGCGACTTCCGAGAGTCAAGAAATGGTCGAGGTGACAGGATTCGAACCTGCGACTCCATCGTCCCGAACGATGTGCGCTACCAAACTGCGCTACACCTCGATAAAAACAGCCTCGATTCACATCGAGGCTGTGATGGCTGAGGAATAGGGATTCGAACCCCAACAAACAGAGTCAGAGTCTGTCGTGCTACCGTTACACTATTCCTCAAAATTTGTTACATCTCGTATGCAACGGTAGTTATTATACCCGATTTTTTATTCTTTGTCAATAGGTATTTCAAAAAACTTTTACTTTCTTCTTATTCTCAGGTCATCACCGAGGAAATCAAGCTTTTGAGCGGCTCCGTTAATGCGCGACACAAAACGGTCGGTATATGCCTTTTCAAGTTCTGACATAGTTAAATTTGTATTAATTATTACAGGCTTATGGCGAAGTATTCTGGAATTGAATATCTGATAAATCTGCGAGGTTGAGAACTGGGTGCGGAACTCGGTTCCGAGGTCGTCTATAATCAGCAAATCGCAGTCAGCTAACATTTCGGAAGTTCCGCTATCAGAAGCATTCCGTGAAAAATACTCTTTTTCCAGCTCAGCCAAAAGCGCCGGAGCCGACACATAAATAACACCATAGCCGCGGCGAATAACCTCATTGGCAATTGCCAGCGAAAGGTGCGTCTTTCCAAGCCCTGTTGCGCCCTTCATAAGAATACTCTCAGACTGAGGGGTAAATCCGACGGCGTAACTCTTGCAGTACTTTAGAATTTTCTCCATATGAGCATACGGCACAATACCCGTTGAAGGATCCTTTTCTCTGCTGTATCTGTCAACGCTGAAGCTGTCAAAGGTGCAAAGAGAAAGTGGCGCTTTGCGGTTAAGCTCCTCGCAGGCGCAGGCAACCAACTCGCGCTTCATGCATTGGCACATTATAGTGCGGTTGTCTTGCTCATAATAGCCCGTATCGCCGCAACGCGCACAGAAATACTGAGGTTCAAGAGCGTTTTCTCCGAAGCCGCTCTCAATCAGCAGACGGCGCAGCTCATCTTGAAGCGCAAGATTTTTTTCTTTAAGCTTTGTCATTTCAGCAACAACATCTCCGCCGCGAAGCACGGTTTTTGCAGCTTCGGCACCGCATGACGCAATTTGCTGCTCAAGCTCCTTTACGCGCGGATAACGGTCATATATTTCTTCGCGGCGCATATCAGCCCTCTTTTGAGCCGATAGACGCTTTGCCGCCATCTTATCAGCCGCGTTTTTATAAATAATGCTGCTATATCCCATATACTACCTCAGTCAATAAAATCAAGTGTGTCAATTTTTTCAAGCTCATATATATCATATGACGACTTTTTCTTTGTTACGGGCTGCTTTTGTTTGGTCTCGCTCGCCTTTAAATCGTCAAGATTCTTAATGCCCGCCGCTTCCCACTTTTTCAGGATACCGTCGATATAGTTGAACTTGAGTTCGCCCTTGCTGTCAACGCAGCGCTCATACGCCTCTCTAAGCATATTTTGTGAGAACTTCCATTCCCCTACCCATTTGGTACTATACTCAAGCTGTTTTTTTGTGGGAGAGCCGACATTTTTTAAGCCGAAAGCGGAAGATACGATTGAGAAGCATTTGTTTGAATGAGCCGCCTGCGCGATTCTGTTATCGGCCGCTTCAACTGAGTTGATTCCGACGTCAGCCCACTGGATTCCTATTTTTTCAACGGTGCGCATGTTGCCTTTATCAATTCCCACACAGTACTGAATAAGCATGAGAATTACATCTACCCGCAATCCGCAGGTATCCTTGAGCATGAGGAGCGTGGAAACATCGGAATTTGACAGAGGTTTCCCGAGCATTGTCTGAGCCTCACTGACAAGGATTTTCAAATCGGAATCCACCGCGAGCCTTTGTGATGTATAGACATAATCGGGCTTTTGGGGTTTTGAAACTACAAAATGCTGCTTCTTTTCCTCAACTTCCTTTGAAATTGATTCAACGGTTTTTTCTCTATCAGAATTATTCTTTTCTTTTATTTCTTCTTTAGAATTAACAGGCGAATAATCGGAGTTGTCCTTTTGCAGAACATCCATGCTCACCCAGTAATCAAGCGCTTCGGGAATATCGGTTACGTTAACCCCCGTAGCCTTTGAGATTACCTCAAGCTCAAGGCTTTCATCAGCGTTTCTGAGCACATAAAGAAGAACCTTCAGTTTTACTCCATCGGCAAACTTCAGTCCCTCGTCAACAATTTTTGACGGAACCGCAAAAACCGAACGCCACGCTCCGAGATTTATTTTAATTGACATTGTATCAGCCTCTTTAAGTTGGTGAAACTAATTGTATCATAACAAAACAAGGTTTAGGGTATTTAAAAGAAAAATAGAAAAATAATTGCAGCGTGACGGTCGGCTGAGCCGACAGACAATACGCGAATCAGATGTTTGTGTGGCAGAAAACTTCCGTTCCCGCGAGGCAGCCTAACACTACGCTCAGTCACGCCTTTGAAAAGAAAAGCGCCGCGGGTTTTCCGCGGCACATAAACATTTTTATTTTTGAAGGGTTCCCTGGCTTGCGCATTTAAGATAAGCGTTTATAAAGCCGTCGAGATCGCCGTCCATAACGCCCTGAACATTACTCGTTTCGAACCCCGTGCGGTGATCCTTAACCATAGTATACGGCATAAAAACGTAGCTGCGGATCTGCGAGCCCCAGGTAATTTCCTTCTGGACGCCCTTAATGTCCTCAATGCGTTCAAGATGCTCACGCTCTTTGATTTCCATGAGCTTTGAAACAAGCATTTTCATAGCCACATCGCGGTTTTGGTACTGGCTGCGCTCAACCTGAGAAGCAACGACTATACCCGTGGGAATATGCGTGAGGCGAACCGCAGATGAGGTTTTATTAACCTTCTGACCTCCGGCACCGCTAGCACGGTAAACGTCCATTTTTATCTCCTCGGGAGGAATGTTTACCTCGATGTTATCATCAATTTCAGGCATAACCTCAAGAGATGAAAAGCTAGTGTGGCGTCTGCCCTGTGAATCAAACGGAGAAACGCGCACCAAGCGGTGAACGCCTGCCTCACTTTTAAGATATCCGTAGGCGTTTTCGCCCTCAATGAGCAAAACAGCGCTCTTTAAGCCCGCCTCGTCTCCGTCCAGATAGTCGACTTCCTTTATTTTAAAGCCGTGAGCCTCAGCCCAGCGTGTATACATGCGGTAGAGCATTTCGGCCCAGTCCTGAGCCTCGGTGCCGCCTGAGCCGGCATGAAATGTGAGAATAGCGTTGTTTTTATCATATTCGCCCGTGAGAAGCGTCTGGAGTCTTTGCTTTTCAAGTGTTTCGCGGACACCGTCCACCTCACTCTGAGCCTCTTCAAGCAAGGACAAATCCTCTTCTTCGTTCGCAAGCTCAATAAGAGCCAAAGCGTCCTCATATTTAGATACAAGCGCGTCGTACGCCTCAACCTTGCCTTTTAACGCGCCTGTTTTCTGCAAAATCTGCTGAGACTTTTCAACATCATCCCAAAATCCGGGCTCGGTCGCTCTAAGTTCAAGCTGTTCAATTTCGGATTTCATGCTTTTCATGCCAAGCGCGTCCGAAAGGTCGTCGATTTCAGGTTTAAGCGCCTGCAGTGAAAGCGATAATTCTTCAAATTGTACCATAGTGCACCCTCTCTTTTTCTTCTGAATACATATTATATCAAATATCAGACCAAATGTAAACGCATTTTTCAAAAATTTATTGCATTCCTGACAGTTATTTGCTATAATAAATTAATACCATGAAATATGGAGGAATATATGGAATTTACTCAGTATACATGTCCCGTTTGTAACAAACGCTTTGAAAACGGCGACGACGTGGTAGTTTGCCCCGAATGCGGAGCTCCTCATCATAGAGAATGCTTTGAAAATAACGGTCACTGTTTCTATGAGGAAAAACACGCGCCGGGTTTTTCTTTTGAGAATGCTGATAAGGCTGATGGAGAAGGCTCAGCCGACGCTGAAACCCCCGACCTTGTTATTTGTCCGAAATGTAAAGCGTCTAATGAAAAGACTTCATTTTACTGCGGCACATGCGGCTATCCGCTTAATTCCGAGGACAGAACCAATCAGCAATATAATCAGTCGGAAAATAACCGCCGCTATGCTCAGAATTCACCGTTTGGCTTCGGCTCTGCGGGAAATCCTACCTTTGACCCTCTTGTCGGACTTGACAGTGAGGAAGAAATTGCCGAAAACGTTAAGGTCGGCGAGGCGGCTAAGTTCATTGGCAAAAGCACGCCTTACTATCTTATGGTATTCAACCGCATTAAAAAGTTCGGCTCAGGCAAATTTAACTTTTCGGCATTCTTATTTTCGGGAGCGTATTTTATCTACCGTAAAATGTACGTACCCGGAATAATTATGATGCTTGTTATGATAGGCACGAACCTTGGCACCACAGCTATCACAATGGCAAATCACAACTGGATGTCCGAGCTTGGCTACAGGGAAATGTTCAACGGCATCTACAACGGCGGCTTCAACTCCGACCAGATGACCGCAATTTTTTTAAGCGCGGGCTTAAACATGCTTCGATATGCTATTATGATTTTGAGCGGATTGTTTGCCAACAAGCTGTATTATAAGCACTGCACCAAAAAAATCAACCAAATTAAAAGCACAAGTATGGAAAGCGAGCTTAATAAAAACCTTGAAGCGAAAGGCGGCGTTAACCTTCCGATGGCCATAAGCTTCTTTGCGGCTTACTTTGTAATTTATCAGCTTAGCGGGCTGTATCTTATGTTTCAATAAATAATACGGAGGAAAAAATGAAAGTTACTAAAGCGGTAATACCCGCGGCAGGCTTTGGCACACGCGTACTGCCTGCCACCAAAAGTTTCCCGAAAGAAATGTTCCCCATTGTTGACAAGCCGACGATCCAGTATATTGTTGAGGAAGCCGTCAACGCGGGAATTACTGATATTCTGATTATAACAAACAGAGGTAAAGGCCTTATTGAGGATCATTTTGACCGCTCGCCCGAGCTCGAGAGTGTTCTCGAAAAAAGCGGCAAAACCGATTTTTACAACATTGTTCACGAAATCGGCGACCTTGCTAACATTCACTTCATCCGCCAAAAGGAAATGAAGGGATTAGGCCACGCGATTCTTAAAGCAAAGTCATTTGTAGGCAACGAACCCTTTGCCGTGCTTTTCGGCGACGGTGTAATAATCAGCCATGAAAAGCCCGCTATCGCACAGCTTATTGAGCACTACGGCGAGTTTGGTGAAGGCGTTGTAGGTGTTAAAAAGGTTGACGCAAGCCAGATTCACAAGTACGGCTCATTAAAAGTTGAGAACATTCACGACAACGTGTTCAAATGCACCGACATGCGAGAAAAACCCAAGACTCTCGAGGAGGTTCTGTCGCTCTATTCAATTATAGACAGGTGTGTGCTTCCTCCCGAGATTTTCGAGATTCTTGAGCGCACTAAACCGGGAGTTGGCGGCGAAATTCAGCTTACCGACGCAATGCGTGAGATTGCAATAACCAAAGGTATGACAGCCGTTGAATTTGAAGGCAAGCGCTACGACATGGGTAATAAATTCGGAATTCTTCAGGCTCAGATTGAAGTAGGTCTGGAACACCCCGAAACAAAGGATTTACTAAAGGATTACATAAAAGAATTAGCCGAAAAACTATAAATAACATGCTGCTGCAGTTGGCTTAAAGTCACTGACAGCAGCATTTTTTTGCATGATAAAAAGCTGCCCGGATGTGATTCCGAGCAGCTTTTAATATTTTAATATATTATCTTCTTCCGCCGTTTCTTCTGCCGCGGTCGTTGTTTCTAGGTCTGCGGGGACGCTGTGACTTATCGTCACCGTCATCCTCGGGGGTCATACCGTCAACGTCAATCAGAACCTGACGACGGCTGAGGTTAAGTCTGCCCTTATCGTCAATTTCAGTTACCATTACACGGATAATATCGCCTACGTTAACAACGTCGGTAACGTTCTCGGTGCGCTTTACGTCGAGCTGAGAAACGTGTACAAGACCTTCCTTGCCGGGAGCTATTTCAACAAACGCACCGAAGTCCATGATTCTTGTAACCTTGCCCAGGTACATTGCGCCGGGCTCGGGATCATTTGAGATGGTCTGGATAATATCAATAGCGCGGCGGCACTTGTCGGCATCGAGACCGGCAACAAATACCTGTCCGAGCTCGCCGTCTTCTTCAATATCAATCTTAACTTCGCACTCCGCCTGGATCTCCTTGATAACCTTGCCGCTCTTACCGATAACCTCGCTGATTTTGTCAGCGGGAATGGTAGTTGTGAACATCTTGGGAGCGTAGGGTGAAAGCTCGGGACGGGGCTCTGCAATAGCCTTGAGCATTACCTCGTCAAGGATAAACAGACGAGCCTTGTGAGTTTTCTCAAGAGCTTCCTTAACCATTTCGGGAGTAAGGCCGCTGATTTTGAGGTCCATCTGAATAGCTGTGATACCCTCGTGAGTACCCGCTACCTTAAAGTCCATATCGCCGAAGAAGTCCTCAAGGCCCTGGATATCAACCATTGTCATCCAGCGCTCGCCCTCTGTGATGAGGCCGCAGGAAATACCCGCTACGGGAGCCTTGATCGGAACACCCGCGTCCATAAGAGCAAGTGTTGAACCGCAGATTGAGCCCTGAGAGGTCGAGCCGTTTGATGAAAGAACCTCGGAAACAAGGCGAAGAGCATACGGGAAGTCCTCAATCGAGGGAATTACGGGCAGGAGCGCTCTTTCGGCAAGCGCGCCGTGACCGATTTCACGTCTGCCGGGACCGCGGCTGGGCTTGGTCTCGCCTACCGAATAGCTCGGGAAGTTGTAATGGTGGATATATCTCTTCTCGGTTTCGCCGTCAATGCCGTCAAGAAGCTGCTTGTCGCCGATTGAACCGAGAGTAGCGACTGTGAGAACCTGAGTCTGACCTCTGGTGAACATACCCGAACCGTGAACTCTGGGAAGAACGCCGACCTCGCTTGCGAGAGGACGGATATCATCCATGCCTCTGCCGTCAACACGCTTCTGCTCGTCGAGGAGCCAGCGGCGGACGATGAACTTCTGAGTCTTGTACAGGCACTCGTCGATCATAGCCTCCTGCTCGGGATAAAGCTCGTCAAACTTAGCGTGAACTGCCTCGTAAATGGGCTTGAGTCTTTCGTCACGAACGGTCTTGTCGTCGGTGTCGAGGGCAGCCTTAACATCCTCCTCGGCAAAAGCCTTGATGGCCTCAAACATATCATGGTCGGGCTCAAGGCTGGCGAACTCAAACTTGGGCTTGCCGATTTCAGCCTTAATGCTGTTGATAAACTCAATGATCTTCTGATTTGCCTCGTGACCGAACATAATGGCGTTGTACATATCCTCGTCGGATACACAGTCAGCGCCCGCCTCAATCATAGCGATTCTCTCGCTTGTGGAGGCAACGGTTGTGGACATCTTGCTTACCTTGCGCTGTTCCTCGGTTGGATTGATTACAAACTCGCCGTCAACCATACCTACAGAGCAGCCTGAGATAGGACCGTTCCACGGAATATCGGAAATTGAAATAGCGATTGAAGCGCCGACCATAGCGATGATTTCAGGCTGACAGTCGGGGTCTACACTCATTACGGTGCAGACGATTGAAACGTCGTTGCGCATGCTCTTGTCAAACAGAGGACGTATAGGACGGTCGATTACACGGCTTGTAAGGATAGCGTGCTCGGTGGGTCTGCCCTCTCTTTTAAGATAAGAGCCGGGGATTCTGCCTACGGAATAAAGCTTCTCCTCATAGTCAACAGACAGCGGGAAGAAGTCAACGCCCTCTCTGGGCTTTGCGGAAGCTGTAACAGCGCAGTGAACGGTTGTGTCACCGTAGGTTACAAGGCAGGCGCCGTTTGCAAGCTGAGTCATTTTGCCTGTTTCAACCTTCAGTGGTCTGCCGGCAAACTCGGTCTCGAACACTCTGTACTTGTCGAATGTCATAAATTTGTTCATGGTAAAATCCTTTCTGAATATAGATTTAACGGGACTTTACGCTGATTTAGCAATAAAACCAACTTTTTCAGCGCGCCTTTGGAAAAATCGGCTGTATAGCAACCGCAGACTAACGGTGCGTCAGGTTTTTCATTTATCGGAAACGTTCGGCAAAGCTTTATCACAACCGTGCTTTGTATAAACCTCTCCCGCGAAAAACATAACGTTTGGGTATAGTCCAGATAAAGTACGCGACTTAAAAAATTCGTTTTACCGCTAAAAAGCAGCAGTGAAAGCCCGTTATTGGCAAATTTGAATTTAGGGCAAGCGAGCACAGCGCCCACTTGCCCTGAATCAGTTAAAATTACTTACGGATACCGAGTCTTGAAATGATTGAACGGTATCTTTCAATATCAACCTTTTTGAGGTAGCCGAGAAGGCTTCTTCTCTGACCAACCATCATAAGAAGGCCGCGTCTGCTGTGATGGTCCTTTTTGTGAACCTTGAGGTGCTCGGTGAGGTCGTTGATTCTCTTGGTGAGAAGCGCAATCTGAACCTCGGGAGAACCTGTGTCACCCTCGTGAGTAGCGTATTCGGCCATTATAGCCTGCTTTTCTTCTTTTAACATTTTTATTCCACCTTTTTAAAATATTCGCCCAAGTCTCAGAAAAAGGCTGTGAAACTCCGCGTTGCGGCTTGATCCTGAATCCGTGGCTTAGGTCAACTGTTAGATTATAGCACATGAGTGCTGATTTGTAAAGTGTTTGGATAAATTATTTTTTGTTCTTTAGGCGCTCAATCAAACGCAGAACCTCTTCCCTGTCCTCGCGGCTCAGCAATGAATAATCCTTGCATAAAACTTTAAGTTCTTTTTTTAAATTATCGTTTTCAAAATCACTGTCAAAAACATCGAAATTAATCTGATCAGGTGATTCATTCAAAAGGTCGCCGACCTCAACGCCAAAGGTTTCAGCTATTCTTTTAAGAATCTCAATACTGGGCTCTGATGCGCCTGTCTCATACTTGGTATAAGTTGTGCGGTTAAGGTTGAGCATATCGGCAACCTGCTGCTGAGTAAGTCCTGCAAGCTTACGATAATATGAAAGATTGCTGCCCAAATACAAATCGACTTCGCTGCATTTCCTTTTTGGCATAGCATAGCCTCCTGATTAATCTCTTTAGTTATATTATAGCACATTGTTTCAGAGAAAAAACGCATTGTGACAACTCTTCACAGTGATGACTTTTCACATTGATATTTACGGTATAATATTTGTTTTGGGTGTAGAAAAATAAATTAAATCCCGGAAATGATATCTCAGTGTCTTATATTATAATTATGTTGCTATTTTTTGTTTTTTATATTTTTTTAATAATTCTTAAAGTTTTTAGACAAAATTAATAAGTTGAAGGGATGAACGGTGTTTTTCAGGGACAAATGGGTATTGAACGAATAACAAAACAAGTATAATAATACATGGCGGCAATATTTTGCCGTAAATATAATAAAAATGAGGTATATTAAATGAAAAAAACAATTGCAATTCTTGCGGCATGTGTACTTGCGGCATCCATGTTTGCAGGCTGCTCAGGCAAATCAAGTTCTTCATCTGCAGACAGCTCTGCTTCGTCAAAGGCTGAAGAGACCACTGCTGCAGCTACAACCGCGGAGGCAACTACCGAAGCTGCAACTAAAAGCAACACCGCTGACATCACAGGCGCTTGGGAAAACACTTATTTCACTGACTCTGACGGTCAGACATACAAAACAACTGATTACGCTGCTGCATTCGGACTTGAAGAAGACGCGATTAAAGGCACTTACACTTTTGACGAGAACGGAAAATCAACCTGCACTTCTTTAGGTGTGACTGTTGAGGGTACATACACATTCGACGGAACTAATGTTCAGGTTACTTTCGTAGGAAGCGCTCCCAAATTTGTATATAACGCTGAAGACGATACTCTGTTATCAACTGATGAGGCAAGCGGCGTTACCACCGTTATGACAAGAGCAGAACAATAATCTATACTTTTCGGCGGCTGTCCATGTGACGGCCGCTTTTTTTAGTTGTTTTTTATGGCAGATGGTGGAAAATATCTATATTAGTTTATTTTATACGGAGAACGAAATGAAGATTGCCATTGTCAGTGAAAACCGTTTCGAGCAAAAAACGCTTGATGAATATATATCCTCCTGGGCGCTGAAAAACATTACCTGTGTTAACACGATGTTTTTCGGCAGCGAAGAAAAATTTTCAATGCGAGCACAAACACAAGATTTTGACATTGTATTTATGGATATTACAATAAACGGGCAGAACAGTTTTGAAACCGCGCGCAATCTGCGAAAATTCAACATAAATACGCCGCTGATTATTATTGCCGAAAATTCAAAATACATGACACAGGCTTTTTCTCTTCATGCCTTTGAATATATTATAAAGCCATATGATGAAAAACGTATCGCGCAAGTGCTTGATGATGCAATACTACTGCTCGGTAATGTTGACAAAGTAACAGAGCTTGCCGATAAACTAACACGGTATCAATCTTTCATGATTGTCAGCCGCGGCGCTGTCGTTATTTTTGACAACACCATGGAAATTGCCGATTCATACTGTGTGATAAACAACGGTGACCGCGTACCTGTCAGCCGTCGTAAATCGAAGGAAGTTGAGCAACGCTATACGGACAGACAATTCATCAAGACTCTTTCGAAAGTATAAAAAAATTTTTAAACAAGCGATATAAATGGTTTTCTTGAATCCCCCGACTTTGTCCATCAAAAATTAATGGCACCCTAAATGGGTGCCACTATTTTTGGCTGGGCCGGCGTATTTTTATTTTGGAAATTAACACCTGCGCCGTTTTATGAGGCGTGTTTCTCCGTCACATGTTTCTTCTACGCTCTCCCTAAAAACGTGCCTCTCGGACTGTTTTTACCTCGCTTCGCTCGGCACGGTCTCCGTTTGGAACATGGTCGCCCAGCGTCGCGAATTTAATCGCTTCCTCGTGCTCCCTGTTCCTGCGCTTCCTCGAACTCCCTTCATCCGCCCCCGGCGGCGGTCGTTCTCGTCACCTTCGAATCCCGCAGTCTTTTTCCAGTCAACAAAAAAACACCCCTTGGGGTGCTTTTTTTGGCTGGGCCGGCGGGATTCGAACCCACGGGTGACGGAGTCAAAGTCCGTTGCCTTACCGCTTGGCGACGGCCCAATATATTTAAAGAATTGTTTATTTTATAAATGTAGCCGCACAGAAAAACTGTGCGGCTTTGGTGACCCATCGGAGATTCGAACTCCGGACACCTTGATTAAAAGTCAAGTGCTCTGCCAACTGAGCTAATGAGTCATGGGGTGGAATGACGGATTCGAACCGTCGGTCTTCAGTGCCACAAACTGACGCGTTAACCAACTACGCTAATCCCACCATATATGGCGCGCCAAAAGGGACTCGAACCCCTGACCTACTGCTTAGAAGGCAGTTGCTCTATCCAGCTGACTATCCAGCTGAGCTATTGGCGCATTTCTGAATTAAGTCAGCCTTTATATTATATCTGTAACAGGCAATATTGTCAATACTTTTTTAAAAAAATGTCAAAAATAATACTTTCCGTAAACAGCTGCCAGATATTTATTGCGATATTCCTTCTCTGTACTTACATCACGCACCAAACCGACAAAATCAGGCAATTCATATTTCTGCTCCTCATCAAGCAACTCGATTTCAAGCGTTGCCCTATCGTTCCAGAACGGATAAACATCAAGCTCAAAGTATTCGCCGTGCCATGCAATGCAGTATCTGTCCTTTGAAATAATTCCCTCAACACATTCTTTATTCGCAACATATTTTTTATATTCTTCTTCGGAAATATAATCTTCAATTTCAATGCGTTTTAAATCGTTGATTTTATGCTTGATTGTTTTTATGTATAGCGCTTCGGTTCCCTCTCCCCTTTTTCTGACGCGGAACCTGCCTTCCTCAGGAGTAGTAAGATAAGCCTGTGTAATAGGAATTTTGCGGCAGGTTTTCATATTAGAAAGAAAATCAAGGTCAGGGTATTCAATCAAAAACTTGCGCTCGATTTCAAGCGGTTCGGGAATTCCAAGTACTGCCAGGATCTCTTTAAGAAGACGGTTGAGCTTATCTGAAAAGCTTCCGCGGTTATCTATAACCCGCAAATGTTCCGTACCTACCCAAAGAGATAGTATTTCTTCATCAAGCTCCTTTGCCTTAACCAGATCCTCACTTCGGGTTTCATTACTTGTATGATTATAATACTCCTCGGCGCCGTCGGCAGCAGTGACCATATGAAAAACAGCGTCGTAACGGTTGCGGATTTTCGCCTCGTTAAGACCGTAAGCAGCCGAGTATTTGGCAAAATCTCCAGCACCCGCATAGGCGCAGCTGTCCAGCAGACCTCTGTCGCAGATGACAACCGCCTTTCTCTTTTCGGAGCGCTCTGCCCTTTCAAAAGCGGCATTTTCCTCTGCAAGCTGATTTGAAAACAAAAGGCTGTGAAACTCATATGTGCCCATGCTTTCAGGGGTTTTGCCGCTGCGTTTAAGTGAAGTAGCCTGCTCGTTTACCTCAAAAACGTCAACGCCGTATGAGCTTAACTGTTCGTGAAGAACGGAAATAGCCGAGGTTTTTCCTCCGCAAGGGCCGCCTGTAAGTACAATTTTTGTTATTTCAGTCATAATAAACACCCAAACACATTATATAATTCAAATATCTGTTTATATTTCTAAAATAGAATTATAGTAATATATTAAAGTGATAAAATAAGATTTGGTAAATTTTAATCCATTGAAAGGAAGTAATATATATGGCAAAACAAAACATTGATTGGTCTAATCTCGGCTTTGGCTACATCCCCACAGGCGAGCGTTTCGTTGCCAATTATAAGGACGGCAAGTGGGATGAGGGCGAAATGACCACAGAATCCACAATTACAATGAGCGAGTGCGCAGGCGTACTGCAGTACGCTCAGACTGTTTTTGAAGGTCTTAAAGCGTACACCACCGTTGACGGCAAAATCGTTGTATTCCGTCCCGACCTCAACGCCGAGCGTCTTGAGCAGAGCGCAAAGCGTCTTGAGATTCCCGTATTTCCTCAGGACAAGTTCATTGAGGCTGTTGAGAAGGTTGTAAAGGCAAACGCTGATTATGTACCTCCCTACGGCACAGGCGCTACTCTTTATCTGCGTCCGTTTATTTTCGGTTCAAGCTCGGTTATCGGCGTAAAGCCTGCCGAGGAATATCAGTTCCGTCTGTTCGCAACTCCCGTTGGTCCCTACTTTAAGGGCGGTGTAAAGCCTATTACCATTAAAGTATCCGACTTTGACAGAGCCGCGCCGCACGGCACAGGCAACATCAAGGCAGGTCTTAACTACGCAATGAGCCTGCACGCAATTGTTACCGCTCACAACGAGGGCTTTGACGAGAACATGTACCTCGACGCCGCAACCCGCACCAAGGTTGAGGAAACAGGCGGCGCGAACTTCCTGTTTGTTACCAAGGACGGCAAGGTTGTTACTCCCAAGAGCGATAGCATTCTCCCCTCGATCACCCGCCGTTCGCTTATGTATGTTGCAGAGCATTACCTCGGTCTTGAGGTTGAGCAGAGAGAGGTTTACTTCGACGAGATCAAGAACTTCGCCGAGTGCGGCCTCTGCGGTACCGCTGCGGTTATTTCGCCCGTCGGCAAGATTGTTGACCACGGCAAGGAAATCTGCTTCCCCGCAGGTATGGAGGAAATGGGTCCGATTACAAAGAAGCTCTACGACACACTTACCGGAATCCAGATGGGCAGAATCGAAGCTCCCGAAGGCTGGATTAAGGAAATCTGTTAATTCGTTTTTAGAATATTTTAGCGGCTATGCGTTGTGCATAGCCGCTTTTTTATATTTCTATAAGAATCGGATTGTGATTCTCAAATATTGCATAGTGCGTAAAGCCCGCGCTTTTTGCTACCTCTATTCCCTGCTCAATTCCCTTGCCGACCATATCTGCGCTGTGGGCGTCGGTGCCAATTGTAATAAGCTTTCCGCCAAGCTCTTTATACCTTTTTACAAGCGGCAGGTCGGGCAGAGTACAGCCCATCTCCTTAAACAGCCCCGAAACGTTGATTTCAAGCGCTTTATTATTCTGAATAAGAATTTTAAATATTCTGTCGATTTTATCTTTATGAATATTTAGATTGGGCGTTTTACCCGTTCCTGCGATTATATAGCGCAGCGGATAAGTTAGGTGTGAAAGGCTGTCAAAATGCGGAAAAGCCGCGGTTTCTATAAGCTCGTCAAAATACTTTCCAAGCATCCAATCGACGTCAACTCCGCTGTAGCTCATGTAGTAGAAATCCTGCATGTTTTTCAGGTTATGCACAGAAGTGAGGATAAAATCAAAGTCGCCGTACGAGAGCGCTTTTTTTGTTTGCTCGGGATCATGCAAAGGCTCGCCAAGCTCCATGCCGCGCAGAACTTTTAGCTTACCCGCGTATTTTTTCCTAGCGGCTGTGGCTTCAGCAAAGGATTTCGGAATTTGCTCGTCAAAACAGCCGAACTCGCAGTCAGCTCCGAACCTAATAAACGGAGCCTCGCAGTGGTCGGTTATCGCAATAGCGTAAAGCCCTTTTTCAATAGCCGCAAGGCACATATCATCAACAGAGCTTTTTGCGTCAAAAGAATTATAGGAATGGGTGTGCATGTCGCATAAATATCTCATTAGTATTCCCCCTAAAAAAATAATAGCATACCACACATGTTTATGCAAGATTTAACTTTACTTTATCGTAAAAAAAAGATATAATTAAACGGTAAAAATACAGCTAACGGAGGATAAAGATGAAAGCGATTATTACTGTCATCGGCAAGGACACTGTAGGCATTCTGGCAAAGGTATCCGACGCGTGCGCGCGCGCAAACGTGAATATTGTTGAGGTAACCCAGAGCGTTTTACAGGATATGTTCGCAATGATTATGCTTGTGGAAATTGACAATTCTTCTCTCGGCTTTGATGAGCTTCGCGAAAGCCTTAATAAAGTCGGCGAAAATACAAACACCAAGATCCACATCATGCATGAGGACATCTTCAACAGCATGCATAAAATATAAAAAGTAAAGGGATAATATAATGCTTGAAACCAAGGATATACTTGAAACCATAAATATGATTGACAACGAAAACCTGGACGTGAGAACAATCACAATGGGTATTTCGCTGCTGGATTGCCTTGATGAGGATATCGACAAGGCATGCACAAAGGTTTATGACAAAATCATGCGCAACGCTAAGGATTTGGTCAAGACCGGTGATGATATTGAGAGCGAATACGGTATTCCGATTATCAACAAGCGCATTTCCGTTACCCCCATCGGCATGGTAGCGGCGCCTTGCCAGAGCAAGAATGTCGTCAGATTTGCCTATGCGCTTGACAAGGCGGCTAAGGAGCTTGGCGTAAACTTCATCGGAGGCTACTCTGCTTTGGTGCAGAAGGGCTTTGCCAGCGGCGACTACGCGCTGATTGAGAGCATTCCCCAGGCGCTCAGCGAAACCGACTTTGTCTGCTCTTCGGTAAATATCGGCTCTACAAAAGCGGGCATTAACATGGACGCCGTAAAGATGATGGGCAAAATTGTTAAGCAGACCGCTGAAATCACGGCGGACCGCAACTGCATCGGCGCGGCTAAGCTTGTTGTTTTTTGCAACGCTCCCGAGGATAACCCGTTTATGGCGGGCGCGTTCCACGGCGTAGGCGAAGCCGACACAGTCATTAACGTCGGCGTATCGGGCCCCGGAGTTGTAAGAGCGGCTCTTGCAAAGGACGGCGCGGGTAAAGATATTACCGAAATCGCCGACATGGTAAAGAAAACCGCTTTTAAAATCACAAGAATGGGTCAGCTTGTTGCCAAGGAAGCAAGCAAACGCCTGTGCGTGCCCTTCGGTATTGTAGACCTCTCCCTCGCTCCCACTCCCGCTGTCGGCGACAGCGTAGCTTATATTCTTGAGGAGATGGGCCTTGAAAAATGCGGCTGTCACGGTACAACCGCAGCTCTCGCGCTGCTTAATGACGCTGTAAAAAAGGGCGGCGTAATGGCTTCCTCGCATGTTGGCGGACTTAGCGGAGCGTTTATACCCGTTTCAGAGGACGCGGGCATGATTGCGGCGGCAAAGAGCGGTCATCTTGATATAACCAAACTCGAAAGCATGACGGCTGTATGCTCGGTAGGCTTGGATATGATTGTTGTCCCCGGCGACATCACCGCGGAAACAATCTCAGCGATTATCGCGGACGAGGCGGCTATCGGCATGGTAAACACAAAGACCACCGCTGTAAGGCTTATTCCGGCAGTCGGAAGAAAAGCAGGCGATATGCTTGAATTCGGCGGATTGCTCGGCTCGGGCCCCGTAATGCCCGTAAGAGCAGGCTCTGCCGAGGTATTCATAAACCGCGGAGGAAGAATCCCCGCACCATTACAGGCGCTAAAAAACTGATATACAAAAGAATTGGCAGAAGGCTTCTTAAACGGAAACCTTCTGCTTTTATTTTCTTTTATCGAATTATTAACTGTTCAGAACCTTATTTGCCGCGAGCATTACGCCTAACTTTCCTCCGTGAAAGTTTAGTCCCCCCTGCATCCATACGGCATACGGGTCACGCAGAGGCGCGTCCGCCGAAAGCTCGATAGAGCTGCCCAGAGTAAACGCTCCGGCTGCCATAATTACCTGACTTTCATATCCCGGCATATCGGACGGAACCGGCACAACAAAGCTGTCTACAGCCGAGCCCGCCTGAATGCCCTCGCAGAATTTGCAAAGCTTATCCTCGTTTCCAAGCATGACAAGCTGAATAATATCTCCCCTGTTTTCATTATATTTAGGAGAGGTTTCATAGCCGAGAATTTCAAACAGAGCCGAGGCGAAAACCGCGGTTTTCAGCGCTTCACCTGTAACATGAGGAGCATGATACGCGCCCATAAAAAGCTCGCGGTTATTGCCGAGGGTAGCACCTATTTCCTTGCCCGTTCCGGGAGTTGTAAGGCGGTAGGCGCACATTTCAACAAGCTCTTTTTTCCCTGCTATATAACCGCCGGTCGGTGCTATTCCGCCGCCCGCGTTTTTTATAAGCGAGCCCGCCATAATGTCCACTCCGACAGAAAGCGGCTCAACCTTTTCAACAAACTCGCCGTAGCAGTTGTCGAGCATGATAATTGACTTGGGCGAGGCTTTTTTTGAAATATCGCAGATTTTCTTTATCTCTCGCCATGTCAGTGTAGCGCGCGTGCTGTATCCGCGCGAACGCTGTATGTAAACCATCTTGGGCTTTTTAGCCTCAATATCCTTTTGGATTTGAGCGTAATCAAGCGTGCCGTCAGGCAGCAGCTCTGTCATTTCAAAGTTGATACTAAAGTCCTTGAGCGATCCGGGGTAATTGCCCTCAATTCCGATTGCCGAACGGATTGTGTCGTAAGGCATACCAGTAACGCTGAGCATCGTTTCATTCGGGCGGAGCATACCGAAAAGCGCTACAGTTAGAGCGTGGGTACCGCTTACAAAATTATGGCGTACCAAAGCGTCCTCGGCATCAAACGCAAAAGCGTATACACGGTCAAGAGCGTCACGGCCGAAATCGTCATAGCCGTAGCCTGTAGAGCCGCTGAAATAGCTCTCCCTCACACCGGCGTTCTGAAACGCTTTTATCATTTTTATCTGGTTGTATTCCTGAATGTCCTCAATCTCACGCAGCTTGTCGGCGCAAAGCTCCATAGCTTTTTCTGAGGCTTCGAGAACCCGTTTGTCAATATCATAAAAAATCAAAAAATCATCCGTTCTTTATATTTTAGCGATACTCGCGCCAGTTTCCGCAGTTTTCAAAACCAAGCTTTTGATAAAACGCGGCATTGGCATTTTGAGCGCGATGAAGGTAAACCGCCTTACCCTCAGTAATAAGCGCGTTTGTAAGGTGGCTTACGATTTTTGAGCCGTAGCCGCTTCGGCGGTAATCGGGATGGCACGCAACAGCACCTAAAACAGCTCCGTCGCTGCTCTCGGCAACAGTCATGGCAATTGCCGCCAATACTTCACCGTCATATATTCCGCAAAGACGCATTGCTTTGTGGCGCAGCTTATGATTGACGTCAACATAAAAATCCTCAAACTCGGGCGGCGCAAAGTTTTCATCGGTACATTTTACAATTAAGTCATAAGCCGATCTGATATCAGGCTCAATTATCTGATCCTCAATATCAACATCAATTGTATGGGTAATCTTCATTACTATACCCTGTGTTATACGGTCGGAAAAGTCAAGATTATAGCCTCCGTCGCACAATACCGCAGAGGCCCCTGACATGCGAAGGAACGACGCGATTTCATCAAGCTCGCTTTTTTCGGTGAGAAACAGAATAAAGTTTGAACCGTTGCGAGCTATTGCGCCGGTGCATATTCCGTTTTCATCGGCGGTCATCCAGTAATCCACAAACGCAAGCTCAGGCGGATAACACCGATAAAGCGACAGAATACGACAGGCAAATGGGTTATTATCAGAGATTTTTAAAACTGCGGGAACAAAATTCTGAGCTTCCGTTACGGATACTATCATCTGTTAAGTGCTCCTCCCGCTATTTTAGTACTGATTTCCTTGGCAAGCGACAAAATGCTCTCGCAGTCAACTTTTGACGCGACCGTGCTTGGAGCGTGAAGATAACGGCAGGCAAGCGAAATTGCCAGTGTTCTGACTCCGCCGCGGCTCTGATGGATCGCTCCCGAGTCGTTGCCACCGGCTACGGCGCGCTTATACTGAGCCTTTATACCGATTTGTTCGGCAATATCAAAAGCAAAGGATACCATCTCTTTATCATAAATTGTGCGCCTGTCCATTACGGAGATTACAGCGCCGTCGCCGAGATTACATACCTGCTTTGACTTGTCGATTTCGGGAATCTCAGCAGAAGTAGTTGTTTCCAGTACAAGGGCAAACTCGGGATCTAAGGTGTAAGCCGCTGTTTTTGCTCCGCGAAGTCCGACCTCCTCCTGAACAACAAAGGCAAAGTCCATGTCGTACTCAAGCTCGCTTTTTATAAGCTCAATCAGAACCAGACATCCGAAGCGGTCGTCAATCGCCTTGGCGTTGATTGTTGTTTCCGTTTCGATAAAGTCGCTGACATAACGCACGCTGTCGCCGTAATTTACAACGCTGAGCGCTTCCTCAAGGCTGTCGGCACCGATGTCAATATACATATCGCTGTATTCGGGAATACTTTTGCTCTCGTCACCCTTGCAAAGGTGAATAGGCTTTATTCCGATAACACCGGGAATGTTGTTTTTACCGACTGTAACGGGCTTTCCGATAAGCACGCGCCTGTCAATGCCGCCTACCTCGTCAAATTTCAGGAAGCCTCCCGAGGTGATGTCGGTTACCATAAGCCCGACCTCATCCATATGCGCAGACAGCATGAGCTTAGCCTTTGCCTTTGATTTTCCATTTTTATGAACAAGTAGATTGCCAAGGCTGTCAACGCGCCAGTCGGCATAGTCCTTGATTTCATTTATTATAATCTCTCTGACGGTACTTTCGTCGCCTGAAATTCCGTCAGCCAAACACAGTTTTTTCAGCAGAGTGTAATCAACCATGGAACGCACCTCCGCAGTTAATATAGGCGGCAATAAGATGTGCCGTATTCTCGACATCAGAAATTGAAATCACCTCAACAGGAGTGTGCATATAGCGCTGAGGGATTGATACAACCGCGGTTCTGACACCGCTTTTTGTCACGGCAATATGGTCGCCGTTAGTACCTGTAGCACCCGCAATCGGCTCAAGCTGATAAGGGATATCACGCTCTTTCGCCACTGAGATAAGCTTATTTGACATTTCGCGGCTGAGTACGGACGAAATGCAAATCATCGGGCCCTTGCCAAGTTCAATTTTACCGTACTGCCCCGTGACATCGGGCTGCGAGGCAAAACTGACGTCAACCGCTATCGCCTCGTCGGAGCCAACGGAAAACGCGCCTGTTTTAGCACCCGTGCCGTAGGTTTCCTCCTGAGTACTGAGCAGGATTACCACCTTGTATTCATCGGTGTCAATAAGCTCGGCGGCACGGATCAGCGCCGCTACGCCGCAGCGGTCGTCAAGAGCCGAAGCGGTGATTTTGTCGCCAAGAAGCTTGCGCGGCTGTGTGGAAAATGTCAGCGTATCGCCGATTTTAAGCTGTTTCTCAACCTGCTCTTTCATCATTCCGAAGTCAACCCATGTCTTGTCTATCGGGGTCGCCTTGTCCCCGCTGCCGTCGCTGAGGTGCGGTGGCAGGCAGCACACTGTACCTTTTAAGCCGTTTTCCGACACAAGGACGCTGTCCTGCAGGGTGCGGATATCAACTCCGCCGAGCCTGTCAACTTTTACAAAGCCCTCATCGTCGATGTCGGTTATTATAAAACCTATGCGGTCGAGATGGGCGTCGAGAAGAATTGTTTTGTCAGCACCCTTATTGCCGAGCACAGCGATAAGGTTTCCGTTATTTTCAACGGAAACCTCGGCTGTCTGCTCAAGATATTTTTTTGCCGTATTAAGCGCCGGACCCTCGCTGCCCGACACGCCATGAACGGCGCATAATTCAAAAATCAGTTGTTCTAAATTCATTTAGATTACTCCAGGTTATTTACAATGCTCTTGAAATGATTGCCGCGTTCCGCAAAGTTTTTATACAGACCAAAGCTTGCGCTCGCGGGTGAAAGCGATACTATATCGCCCTCGGAAGAATTCTTTACAGCCGCGTCAACAGCTTCCTCCATATTGGTAACGTTGATGATATTAATTGCGGTTTCATCGTAATTGTCGGCGCCCTTTACGGCTGCCTCGATTTTAGGAGCGGTGTCGCCCAGCAAAATCAGAGTTTTTACCTTATTGTTGATTACGGGGCCAAGCGGCTTATACGGAATGTGCTTGTCGTAACCGCCCGCGATAATGATTATTTTTTCATCGTAAAGCGAAAGAGTTCCGAGTGCGGTTCTAGTGGGACTTGAAGCGATAGAGTCATTATAATACTTAACTCCGCGATATTCACGTACAAACTCGGCTCGGTGAGCCACGCCGCCGAAGGTTTTTGCAACCTTAACTATTGTATCGACGTCCGCGATTCCCCATACCGCGGAAATTGCGGCAAGGTAATTCTCGACATTATGCATACCCGGGATTTTAATGTCGCGGTAATCCATTATTTCGGTAACCTTGCCAAAGTCGCTGTAGACGATTTTGGTGCCGTCAAGGTACGCGCCATTGAACAGCTTTTCCTTTGCCGAAAACTTGCAGAGCTTTCCTCTGACTTCACAGCTGAAGCCGTTTGCGATTTCGTTGTCGAGGTTAAGAACTGCCTTTGAAAAAGCGTTCTGGTGGAGCACAATGTTCTTTTTAGAGTCAACATACTCCTGCATATCTTTGTGAATATCAAGGTGATTTGGAGCAAGGTTGGTAACTACCGCTATGTCGGGGCTTTTGCGCATTGAGATAAGCTGGAAGCTTGAAAGCTCAACTACAGCCCAGTCATCGGGTTTTACGCTCTCGATTTCGGGCAGAAGCGGCTTTCCGATGTTTCCTCCGAGATGAACGGTCTTGCCTGCCGCTTTGAGGATTTCGGAGATAATTGTTGTTGTGGTGGTCTTGCCGTCGGAACCCGTAACCGCAATTGCCTTGCACGGACAAAGATCAAAGAAAACCTCCATCTCGGATGTAAGGACTGTTCCGTTTTCTCTGAGCTTTACAAGCTCATCCTTATAGAAGGGCGTTCCGGGGCTGCGGAACACGATATCAGCCTGAATGTTGCTCAGATAATCGTCTCCGAGAACAAGCTCGGCGCCGTACTCTTTTGCCTTAACACCGTTTTCACCGAGAGATTCAAAATCCTTTCGGTCACATGCGACAACCTTGGCGCCTTTTTCGGCAAACAGCTTAATAAGCGGCAGATTGCTTGTGCCGATTCCGATAAATGCCACGGTTTTGCCTTTTATTGAATTAAAAAACTCGCTTGTAGAAATATTCATAAGTATCCCTCACACTATAAAATTTCACATACGTTATTATTATACTAATAAACAGAGAAAATTTCAACACCCTTGCAATAATTCTTCCGAAATGCTACAATGAATTTACTATTACAAATAATTATTGGAGCGGCTATGCTTAACGACTACATAATAATTGATTCAAAACTGAATAAACCGATGTATCAGCAGATTTACATGTCAATTCGCGAGGCGATTGAAAACGGCAGTCTGAAAAAGGGCAGCAAGCTTCCGTCAATAAGAAAGCTCAGCGCCGACCGCGGCATTTCCAAAACAACCGTTACGGGCGCGTATGACCAGCTCTGCGTAGAGGGCTATATCGTAAGTTACCCTCAACGCGGATATTTTGTCGCGGCGGACTTTGACAAACTGCCGAAATCAATTGAAATAGTTGACAGCGACACCCTGCGAACACGGTATTATGATTATGATTTCAGCGGAAAAAGCATTGACGAAAATATTATTGACCTTGCCGAGTGGAAGAAAAACATAAAGGATATAATAAACCGAAACTATCTTCTCACCTCTTACGGAGATGTTCAGGGGGAAAAGGCGCTTCGCTCCGCTCTGCAAAGATACGCCCTCGGGGTCCGAAGCGTAAACGCGCAGGAAGGCAATATAGTTGTAGGCGCGGGCACTCAGGCGATTCTGTATCTGCTTTGCTCGCTTATCGGCTTCGGGAAAAAAGTAGCTATGGAGCAGGCGGGCTTTGTTCAGGCGGAAATGATATTTGAAAGCTTTAATTATGACATAAGATATTTTGAATGCGATGCTTACGGAGTCACGATTAATTCTTTAGAAGAATTATCACCTGATGTAATTCTGATCAACCCTAACTATTCGGGCACAAGAGGCTCCAATATGCCCGTGACACGCAGACTTGAAATAATTGAATGGGCACGCAGAAACAACGCGCTGATTTTAGAGGACGATTACAACGGCGAACTGCGCTATAGCACACGCCCTATCCCCTGTGTTCAGCATTATGATGTTAATAACACAGTATATATCGGCTCGTTCTCAAAGGTACTGCTGCCCTCGGTTCGTATCAGTTACATGGTTCTTCCGGAACAGCTGCTTATAAAATACAACAGCGTAAAGCGCTATATGAATCAAACCGCCTCAAAAACCGAACAGCTGGCTCTTGCCAAATACATATCCAACGGCAAAATAGATGTTCATCTGCGGCGCGCCCGCCGCGTTTACCTTGAAAAAAGCAAAGCTCTGATTTCCGCTGTTGAAAAGCACATTTCAGAGGCGCGTTACCGTTTCAATGAAACCTCTCTCTACCTCACTCTTAAACTGCCATCTACAATAGACATGCCAAAAACAGAGGAAGCGCTTGCGCGGCATTCAGTCAGGCTAATGAGATATAACATCAACGAAAACACCCTTGCGCTCAGCTTTTCGGGAATTGCTCAGGAGAAGCTTGACGAGGGCGTTAGAATAATAAGCGAGGTATTGAAGGCTCAGTCTTAATGCTGACAATAGTATCATTACATAAAAACAGACATTCAATTAACAACAAAGATTTAACACGGTTAATTGAATGTCTGTACTTTTTATATTATTAATTCGCAAGCGCTACTTCGGCGTCGGAAATACGGCAATAGGTTTTTGCGTTATCCTCATATGTGCCGAAAACGCCGCCTACTGTTATGGGTTCGCCAACCTTGGGATAATCGTCGGGATAATTATGTTCGCCCCTCCAGACGAATTCAAGCCCCTGAGAACAGCACGCTGTAGCGTCGGCTATTACGCAGGCATAAAACAGTTTTCCCGACTTAGGGTCTGTAAATATATCAAAAGTACCCTGCGCCTTGACTGTTTTGCCTTTATATTCTTCAGGAGAATTAACCATGCTGTATACGGTAGAGTAAACCATGTTGGAGTTGAGTTTTGTTAAATCAACCTCGGCAGAATAATTAAGCTCCGGATAATCAACCTTCGGGGCAACGGTAGTGTTGTTAGCCTGGGATTCGGCTAAAATATCGTTTATGGTCTTTTTGCTTGTCTGATTTGCCTTGTTTTCAACCTGAGATTCGGTTACTTTACAACCAGAGAAAACCAAAACGAGCATAACAGCCGAAGTGAATATGGCCAATAGCTTTTTCATCGCTTAAAGCCTCCTTTAGCTGCTCCTATGAGCGAGAACACGCCGAACGCGGCAATATCGACCGCGACTATTGTTGAACCGACGGGCGTGCTGAACAGAATTGAAATGATGATTCCCAGCGAGGCACAGAAAACACTGAGGCAAGCCGAACAGACAGTAACCGCCTTAAAGCTCTTGAGAACTCGCATAGCCGAAAGCGCGGGGAAAATAATTAGCGCCGAAATAAGCAGCGAACCTACAAGATTCATTGAAATTACGATGATCACCGCAATAATGATAGCGATTATCAGGTTATATACGCTCGCCTTTGTTCCGGTTGCTGTTGCAAAATCCTCGTCAAAGGTGACGGAGAAGATTTTATTGTACAGGAAAATAAACACCGCCACAACAATCAGCGAGACGATTATGCAGAAGTTTACCTCCTCATGGGTAAGCGTAAGGATTGAAAGCGAACCGAAAAGCGTTGAGCAAACGTCGCCCGAAATGTTCGCAGACTTCGGGAAAACATCAAGGTTCATCAGAAGATAGCCGATTGCAAGCGCTCCTACAGAAATCATGGCAACCGCAGCGTCGCCCTTGACCTTGGCGTTTTTGCCTGTTCTCAAAAGCAGGACCGCGCTCAGAACGGTTATAGGCATAACAATCAGCATGTTGCCGCTTGCGTCAATTGCGGGCTTCCACGCGCTGACAAGCGCTCCGGTAATCGAGGACACCGCCATTGCGCCGAAGGCTACATGAGAGAGTCCGTCACCTATAAATGAAAAGCGTTTAAGCACCAGCGTAACGCCCAAAAGCGAGGCGCACAGTGCCACGAGCACGCCGACAATCAAAGCGTATCGCACCTGAGAAAACTGAAAATAGTAGGACAGGGTATCAAATATTTCCATTGTTACCCTCCGTTTCTTTTGCCGATTCCATTGCGGAATATCTGAGATACTCTTCCCTTGTTCCGAAAAAGATTTTATCTCCTATATAAAGAACTTTATTCGCAAACTGAATCGCCGCGCGCACATCGTGCGAGATCATTACAATCGTTATTCCGTATTCCTTGTTGAGCTTTTCGATCATGGCATACATCTCCTGAGTAGCCTTTGGATCAAGCGCCGCGACGGGCTCGTCAAGAAGGAGCATTTTTTCTGTGGCGCAAACCGCTCTGGCAAGCAATACACGCTGCTGCTGACCGCCGGAAAGCTCGCGGTAACAGCGTTTCTTCAAATGAGAAATACCCATTAACTCTATATTTTTTTCTGCCTGACGCTTTTCCTCGCGATTATAGAAAGGGCGAAGTCCGCAGCGCCCCTGAAAGCCTGAAAGTACGATCTCAAAAACCGTGGCAGGAAAATCCTTCTGAATAGAGTTTTGCTGAGGAAGATACCCGATTTCACGGCGGCTTAAACCGTCGCCTGTTTCTATTGTTCCGCTCATAGGCTTATGCAGACCGAGAACGGTCTTCATAAGGGTTGTTTTGCCCGAACCGTTCTCACCGAGAATGCAGACATAATCGCCGCTTTGGACGGAAAAGCTGAGATTTGATATTATTTCCTGCCCCTCGTAGCCGAGGGTGAGGTCTGTACATGTAAGTTGTGACATAGATTATCCCCGAATATTCGTTAGTTCAACGCTTTTTTTAGCACATCAAGGTTGCTCTGCATAATGCTCAGATATGTATCGTCATCGCCTACAGCCGACTGCATACTGTTGAGCGTAAGTACTTCAACGTCCTTTGTCTTTGCAGTATCGATAACCGCGTCGGCTATTTTTTTATCCGAGCCGTCGATAATAATAAGCTTATTGAGCTTTAGCTCATCAAGCTTGTTTGCCAGAAATACAAGCTTCTTAAAGCTTGCCTCGCTCTCTGCCGAACAGCCGGAAAACGCCGCGTAATATTTTAATTTATAGTCGTCGGTAAGATAGCGGAACGGAAAACGGTCGGCAAAAATAAGAGTATTGTTTTTTGCGGATTTACACGCTTGCTCATACTGACCGTCAAGCTCGTTGAGCTTTGCGATATAAGCTTCGGAGTTCTTTGAGTATGTTTCTTTATTATCGGGATCTTTTTCGCCGAGAGTGTCGGCAATGCTCTTACATAGCTTTAAGGCGTTTTTGACCGAGAGCCAGATATGCTCGTCGATTTCCTTTTCGTCCTCTTCCCCTTCGTCCTCGGATTGCATGCCCTCAACCGTCTTTTCTTCCTTTGCCATGTCGCCGAGAGCCTCAATAAGATTAAGAGCCTTAATGTCCTTGTTCTGGGCTTCCTTCAAAACGTCGTCTACCCATTTATCGGACTCGCCGCCGACATAAATAAACACATCGCTTGATGAAATATTAATAATATCCTTAGCAGTTGGCTGGAAGCTGTGAAGGTCAACTCCCTTGTCAAGCAAAAGATCAACCTCTACATTGTCAACATCGCCGACAATCTGCTTTACCCACTCGTATTCCGGGTAAATTGTAGCTATGATTTTCAGCTGCTTTCCGCTGCCGGACTTTGCTGAACCGCAGCCCGCAAAAGCAGCAATCAAAACCACCGCGCACAACAAAACTGAAATTATTCTTTTCATATACTGTTCCTTCTTCACTGTTTTTGACATTCGCGGCAAACTCCGTATAGCACGGTGCTCGCCTTATCTATTGCAAACTCGTCGCTTTGGGCAAGGTTTTCAATCAGCATTTTTGCGCACTCGCTGTTCATGTGATATGTTTTTCCGCATTTTTCACATGAAAGGTGCAGACATTCCTTACAGTGCAAGCCCTCGGTATACTGATAAAACACCTCGCGTGAGCCGCTGTTATTTACGCGTCTTACCTTGCCTTCCTTTTCAAGCTCGGAAAGGTTGCGGTAAACGGCGCTTATGCTTATACCCTCGCCGCAAAGCGCCTCCTCAAGCTGCTTCGCCGAAAGCTTTTCATCCGCGTGACTTGAAAGAAAGCTTAAAAGCGCCTTTCTCTGCTTTGTCATATACTTAGGCAAAAGAGCACCTCCTGATTTGCGAATCATTCGCAAATTATTATATCAAAAGACAACACTATTGTCAAGGTAAAAGCGCCGATAATATAAAAAGTCGTTTTTTACTAATAAACTATTACAAATATTATATTAAAATGTCATTTTTTACAAAATATTGCGCAAAACAAAAAAAGTATCTTAAAGCAATTGTTAATAAGTTTTTAATATGTTATACTGTTGAAGCGCTTAAAATTGCTGCATATAAAAAATGAACGGAGGAGACAAAATGTCAACAGATAACAAAGAACATATAACAGTCGTTTCCGAGGCGGAAACCGAAAAGGAGGCAGCTCCTGAAAAGAAAAAATTTTTTACAGCCAACCGCATTGAGATCATCGTAGCTATTTTCCTTGGCATTACAGCACTGCTTACTGCCTGGGCAACCTGGATCGGCTCGCTGCACGGCGGCAACCAGGCAACTAATTATACAAAGAGCAACAACCTTGCCGCTGAGGGCAACTCCGAATATAACGCCGAGATGCAGCTTTATCTTTCTGATATGATGGCGTGGAACACCGCTATCGATTACCAGATCGACGCTGAAGTAGCCAGAATGAAGGGTGAAGAAGCCGAAGCTCAAGTCTATGAAAACAAAATGGAAGCGTATATTAACCAGAACTGCAGCAAAATAATGGCGGAAGCAATTACTAAAATGGATAAGAATATGACTTCGCCCTTTGAGGTAGAAGGAACGGTAGAGAAATATTTTGAGACATCCAATAAAATCAACGCTGATTCCCAGGCACTTCTTGAGGAAGGTAAGCAAGACAACGCCCACGGCGACGCTTATAACCTTGTCAACGTAATCTTTTCCGTTGTTCTTTTCCTGCTTGGTATTGTAGGTATATTCAAGAACCTGCCGAACCGCGCGGTTGTACTTTGCATCGCGATTGCCGGCCTGGTGATTGCTACAATATACATGTTCACCATTCCCCTTCCCACAGGGTTCAATTTCCTCGGATACTTCGGAATGGGCTAAGCACCATATTAATACAACAAAAATGCCGAAAAGACAATGCCGTTACCGACATGCCTTTTCGGCATATTTTTATTGAGAGAAAAATGACACCACATAATTATCGTACGGTACATCAATACGAACTATTCCACCGTCATTACGTGTTAGTGAAAACTCGGCGTCTGTGCCGCCGTCAAAGCTTGCTTTAAGCTTATCGCCGTCAAGCTCATAGCTTCCCTTATGGGTACCGTCGGAAATATCGCTTGGATGAAGCCACAGCTCAAATCCGTTTTCACCGTCAAATGAAAGGGTTCCCTGATAGTTGCTGTATTTTACATTGTAAACCTCGCGGATATCGACCTCGTCGCCGCTGGCGGTTTTGGCGGTCTGAGAAACCCAAGTGGTGTTGCGCAGAACATGCTTTGCGCTATCCTCGTTTGTCCTGATAACGATAAACACAACAAGCGCCGCAACTAACAATGCCGCGATCACAGCGGCTATAATCGGCTTTAAATGAATTCTTTTTTTTGAAGGCCGCTGTTTTTCGCGAGCGGACATCTTTTTCTTCTTATTAGCCTTAGCCATTTTATTTTTTCTCCGAGAAGTTGACTTTGTATTCAGCTACGCCGCCAAAGTTATAAATAATGTAGAAACTAAACGGTTTTGAGGAAGCGTCATCCCATTCAATTACCGTTATGTTCATTTGTCTGTCAGGCAGATATGTAGCTTTAATTTTACGGTTTTCGGCATTATAAGCACCTGACTCCATTCCCGAGGCGCTGATAGTATCCTTAAATGTTCCGTTACTGTAAAAAGTAATCGCTCCGCTGGCGTAGTCTTTTCCAAACAGACTACGCATGCTGACCTTTTCACCTGTAGCTACATCCTCAGCAACTGAATCGGGAACATAAACACCGTCAAAATGCGTTACCTCTCCACCCTCAGTGGGGATATAGATGTCTATAGTGGGCATTGTGTCGGGTTCTTCTGTTTCAACGGGGACTTCCGATGTAGGCGGAGCATCGGGAAGCTTCAATGTTGTGTCTGCGGTTGAATCTTCCGAAGCAGCGGAACCCGCGCCGGCCGAAGATGTTTCAGACTGCTTTTTATCATCGTTTGATTTTCCTGAGTTTAAAGCTAAAATAATTACCGCCACAGAAATAATAATAACCGCAATTACCGAAATAATGACTATCAGTCGTTTTTTATTTGATATTATTTCTTTGATATTCATATTATTCTCCGCTTCTTTCAGCCTCGCGCTTCAGCTTCATAATAACACTTTTTTTCATCATCTTTCCGTTAAAATAAATGTACTCGTCATCGGAAAGGCTTTCATCAACCTCAAAATCTTTTATGCTTTGCATAAAATCTTCTTTTACTTCTACGGGATTACGCTTATTTTTCGTCTCAATCATCTTGGCGTTGACCGCGTTTACAGCCTGAGTCTGCATGGACTTGTCCGTTATCATTTCATACATTCTTTGATAAACAGCCGAATGGATTATAAACGCAGAAATCGCGGGTATAAAAAGAGCAGCCAAAACAATTGTAACAATAACAACCGCCATAGGGCTTCCGTAGCACGCAATAAGAAATGTCATTGAAATAATCAAAAGAAGAGAAACACCGAGCAACCCTATGATATTCTTCTTTATTTCACCGTAGCTCATAAGGAAAGAATTCTTATATATATACCGCATCGGAATATCAAAAGTGACCGTCATAGCGGGAATATAAAAGAACATGAAAATAAAGAAAAACATAATAAGGACGGAAATAATCAGAGGCCCGATGAATACGGAGTTGGAGGAAATCAGTTTCATGTAGAGATTTATTGACACAAAACTGAATACCACCACTACATAGAATAATATTCCGTGCACCAGAAAGCGCAGAAAATTGTCTTTAACCGCAGAGAAGAAGTTGCTGAAAACCGGTACCTTTTCATCTTCAATTGTCATTTTTGCCGTAACCTTTACCACACCGGCGTAAAAAGGAAATACGGGAATAATCGCGAGCAATCCAATAAGCGGAGCCTGCGTATCGCTAAGCGGCAAAACCGTCGATAAAAACCAAAAAAGAGCCGTAAACGCGCCTAACGGCACGGCAAATATCAGGTTAGTAAGAATCAGCCTTGGAAAATTCCTAAACAGATTTGTGAATACCGCGGCAATCGGCAGGGTATTTTTTTTTGATTCTGAAGCCATTTTAACCTCCTGTGCCGCGCAAAACGGCTAGAATTGAAAAGTCCCCGCAAACAGTGTCCACAAAAGAGTGTCCAGAAGCGCGGCAACGGATACAACGCCGAGCGATGAAAAAAATCTTGACGAAAACCGCAGCAAATCCTCTCTGAGAGACGCCGCCGGAGTTTTCCTGCTCAGCGAATAAAAAAATGCGTGTTTTGAAAACGCAAACGCTTTTACCGCAAAACTTATAAGCGCCGCGCAAAAAACAAAGGTTCCTGGAAGAAGAACCAACAGATAGAATCCCGCTCCGCTCAGTCCGTGAGAAACACACAGCCAGCCTGCAGTAACACCGGTGCCAAAGCCCTTGAAACACAGCAGAGCCGCAATAAACGGAATTCCCCAAGCGGCAATGCCCAGCAGATAAACGCCGAGCAAAAAGATAAAATCAGAGGCAAAGCATGCGCAAAAGGTGCCAAAAGCTCCCTGATTCAGCCTTGCGTCAAGATTGGTCGTAAACAGAAAATCAAGCGAACGCAAGGTGTTTTTATCAGCGCTTCGTGAATAAAAAGCTCCGAGTACCAGCCCTGCAAGCAAAAGAGCCGCAAATATCAGAGTTATTCCGTGACGTCTGATAATCATTTTGAAGTCGGGCATACGCCGTCTTCCCCGAGGCAATCCCAAAGATAATACAATACCTTTCATATAAAACATTCCTTTCCGCGGTTGTCCACAGTAAAGAATATGCGGGATTTATGAAAGGTATGAGATTTTTATTTGATTTAAAAAAGCTTACCAAGCTCTTCTGCCCTGTCTGTACACGCCTGCATGGCGTCAAGTATTCCTTCGGTAAAACCGTGTTCTCTAAGCTTTTCAAGCGCCGCGATAGTAGTACCGCCCTTTGAGCTTACCTTTTCAATAAGCTTATCGGGAGTATCGCCGCTCTCTTTGAGCATTGCGGCTGAGCCTTCCAGCGTAGCGCAGATAAGGTTCATTGCCTGCTCGTAGCCGATACCGCAGCTCTGAGCGTAGTCAGCCATCGCTTTGGCAAAAAGATATATATACGCAGGACTGGAGCCGTTGACAGAAATTATTTCGTTCATATGCTCCTCTGAAATGTACTCGCAAACACCGCTGCCTGCAAACATGTTATAAACAAGCTCTTTATCCTCGCTGCTGATGTTTTCTGACGGGCAAAGCGCCGAGGCACCCTTCTTGAGCAGCAAAGGCGTATTTGGCATGACCCTTACCACAGGGCAGTTACACCCCAGAGCCTTGCGTACATACCCAATCGAAATACCTGCCGCAATTGATACAAATGTCTTGTTTTCTGTCGCTTCGGCCTTTACGGCGTCAAGAACCTCAGCGTAATTCTGAGGCTTAACCGCAAGTACAATTATATCGCAGGAATTCACAAGCACAGGCGATGAGGAATAAACCTCAACGCCCATGCCAAGCATAATGTCTGTTTTTTCTTTGTCGGTATCATAAACACCGAGCATATCGGCACTGCCGTTTTGAGCAATCATGCCTTTAATAATTGCTGTTGCCATGTTACCGGCACCGATAAAACCAATTTTTTTCATATTAAACTTCCTTTATCCTATTCCGAATGAGCTGTTATTAGCGCAGCGGAAATAAATGTTATGTTTATTTTCGTCACCATCGCGCGCATAATCACCGTAGAAGAAGATTTCAACCTCATCAACTCTGCGCCAAAGCAGTCCTATATAGCAGCTGCCGGCGGCATGGTGATATTGAAGCAAACTGTTGGTAAAACTGCTTTTGTTGATATTAGCAAGATCGCGTGTACCGCCCGATGCCGAAGCGTAATCTTTATATATATATCCGGTTGTGCCGTCTGTCAGCTTGATTTTATACCAATCGGAATTATAAAGCTTACCGTCAACAAATGTGAACTTAGTATTGTATGACATGGTAGTCAGAATTGAATATCCGGTACCCGCACCCGAACGCAAATTTACATCAGTCGCATTTACGTAACCCGATGCGCCTGCCGCTATGGTACCTCCGCCGGAAGATGAGCCCAGAATAATGCTCTTCAGGGTGGAATCATTTGTAATAGCATACGCTCCAACGTTATAAGCAAAGCAAACCAGAGCGTCAAACTGACGCTGATTAAACTTTACGTTATTTGAAGTAAGAAAACTGTTTGTGACCGTTGTATACGGACCGCCGTTTACCGTCTGGCACAAATAACCGTAGGCCTCGTTTTTAGTGAGATTGTTGTAGAACTGCTCGTTTCTGAGTACAACCTTGCCGTAACCCAGAGTAGGATCACCGGTAATGTAGTCAGCGGTAACCGAGGTAAGGAAACCCTCAAAATTGGCGATGAGATTAATAATGCCGTCACTTGCTCTTCTCTCACCAAGCACTGTTGTTGTAGTGTCGGTTGAGTTGGTAACAAATACTTCTCCCTCACCGTCGTCGGCAGTTGTCGCGTAATCGGTTGAAGCGGTTTTTGAGTATGCCTTGATGTTCCATTTGCCCGATATTCCGAGTGTGTGGCTTCCGGACCAAACATATGTATTTCCGTCCTCAACCTTGTTTGAGGCGTTTACGGTGTATGATGTTGAACCGTTTGAAACCACAAAGCGAACTGCGGTGCGTGTTTTATCGGTAATTGCCTTGAAGGTTACGCCGGAATTCTTTGGAGCAGAATTTGGTGACGCGTAAACAAAACGGATATTTGCCGGAGCGGTAACGTGCAGCAGACAGGTTGACGCTCCTGAGCTTGTGTACGCGCTGATGGTAACATAACCGGTGCCCTTTGTATCTACTATTCCGTTGCTTACTGTCGCAATATTTGTATTTGACGAGCTCCAGCCGGCATTACTGTTATCGGAACGAAGCAGAACAGACTTTCCCGAAGCGATAGTCATCTCAGATGAGGATATGCCGGGGCCTGTTCCGGAACGAACGGTAATCGTGCAAGAAGCAGCGGATACCGAATTGCTTGCCGTAATCACAGCCGTTCCCACAGATTTGGCAGTAACTACACCGCTGCTGTTTACGATGGCAACAGAGGTGTTGGAACTTGTCCATGAAACTGTTGCGGAACCTGTCATGTTAATCGCGTAGCGACAGCCTACGTATGTTGTGGCGCTGCTTGCGCTGAGCTTGATCGCGCCGTCACCCTCTGTTACTTTAACAAGGCAGGTCGACGCGCCGTTGGAGTTATAAGCGCATATTGTAGCGTAGCCGATGCTTTTTGCCGTAACGGTACCGCCGCTTACGGTGGCGACCTTGGTATTTGAAGAAGACCAGTTAACACTTGTATTAGCGGTAAGTTTTACTGTTTTACCCACAGCAATTGTAGCGTTTGCGGGAGAAATGCCGGTGGATGTGCCCTTATAAACCGTAAACCTGCATGTAGCTGTACCGCCGTTTTCGGAGGCGCTTATAATCGCGGTGCCTTCAGCCTTGGCGGTAACTATTCCGTTTTGATCTACCGCCGCGACAGCAGAGTTGTTGCTTGACCATGTGGGGTGCTCTGCCCCGTTTTGACCCAAAGCATATTTACATCCCACATATGTAGACGTGAAAGTTGTTGAGAGTGTGATTTTCTTGGGAGTGATCTTAGTGGCATAAGTCTTATATATATATCCCGCTGTTCCGTCCGCAAGCTTTATGTTGTACCAATCGGAATTATAAAGGGTCTCACATATAAACGAAAACTGTGTATTTTCTCTCATTGTTGTGACAACCGAATAGCTTGTGCCCGGGCCCGAACGCAGATTGACATAATCCTCGTTTACATATCCTTTTAACTGCGTAGTAAGAACTACGGGAGAATAATCGACGACACGAACAAGGCAGGCGGACTCGCCGCTTGATGATTTTGCTATGATTGAAGCGAACCCTATGTTTTTAGCCGTAACGGTACCTCCGCTGACGGCAGCAACATTTTCATTTGAAGAAATCCAGTTAACGCTTGTCTCAGCGCTGAGTTTTTCGGTGGCGCCTTTGATAAGAGTCAATGTTGTTCTGGATATTCCCGTTGAAGAACCTGTGTTTACTGTAAACTTGCAGTAAGAGGATTCTCCGTTTTCAGAAATGCATACTGTAGTCGCGCCCGCCGCTTTAGCGGTAAGTATACCGCTTTGATTAATAGCGGCGACATCGGTATTTGAACTTGACCAATTCGGTCTTACAGCGCCTGTCTGCCCGAATGCATATTTGCAGCCTACATTGGCTGAAGCATTGTTAGCGCTTAGTTTTATAACCAACGACTGAGACTGTTCGGTCACTTTCACAAGACAGGTTGACGCGCCGGATGAAGTATAGGCGCTGATAGTTGCATAACCGTTGTTTTTTGCTGTAACAATACCGCCGCTTACGGTAGCAACGTTATCGTTTGAAGAAACCCAGTTAACATTTGTTTTAGCGCTGAGTTTTGCGGTAGTGCCTTTGATAAGCGTCATTGATTTTTTTGATATTTCGGTTGAAGAACCCGACATTACAGTGAAGCTGCAGTAAGCAGTGTCTGAGTTTTCAGTGGCGCTGATCGTTGTGGTACCTGCCGATTTGGCAGTAAGTACTCCGTTTTGATCAATTGTGGCAACAGATGTATTTGAGCTTGACCATCTGGGAGAAACCGCTCCGGTCTGCCAGAATGCGTACTGACATCCGACATATGCTGAAGCTTTGTCGGCGCATAGCTTAATTGAAGAAGTATTGTTAAATGAAACAAATTCATCTTTTACATAACCGGATTTATTTGTTGTCAGTTCTTTGACTTTATACCATGCGCTGTTATAAACAGCTGATTCTTCAAAAACCACCTTGGTATTGACGCGCATGGCGGTTACAACCGAAAAATCCGTTCCTGCACCTGAGCGAAGAATGACATAATCGTCAGTGATGGTACCGCTGTTACCCTTCACTGGAGTTAAAGCAGCGGCATTACCCTTAATCATCGGAACAGCGACCAAAATAACAGAGACTACAAGCAACACAATTAATACAATGCAAAGAATCCGCGCAAATAATTTGGACTTCATAATCTCAACCTTCCTTTCCGAAATATAGCTCAATAAAGGATATCATTAAAGATACCTGCCGAAAATCGTGTTTCTCAAACGCTGAACATAAAACCTGACAAATACATTTATTGACAAATCATACAGAACAAAAAACACATTACCCGCCAGCAAAAACACATACGGGAGATAAACTCCGAAAATGCTGAATTCCGAAGCCGGAATCTCAAGGATAAGGGTAACAACAAAGAACGAGGCCACAGCCGCCGCGTTAAACAAAAGCAGCTTAATAATCCAGCGAACAACCGCATTTTTTATTATGCGCTCAATAATATTTTTAAAAATCGGATAATAGCCGAAAAAAGCTATAAACATTACTACCGCCTCTTTGTCGCCCGATAAAAAGAACGAGAGAACAGCAGTAACACCGAATACTCCGAACGCCCATTTGCATTTATAATCTATTACAACGGCAATTGTGAGCAGACCCGCAAAGCACGGCAGAGCGTAGGTGCCTATGCGAAACAAGCTTGTCACCATCATCAAAACAACCTCAAGGGCCGCTACGGCCGAGCAAAAAGCGAGGCAAAACGCGGGTTTTTGTATTGAATTCTTCATATCAGCAGCCCGAATGGCAGCAGCTGCACAGGCAGTCGGCGCACATATACGCGGCACAGATATCACAGCAAGAACAGCCTGTGGAATTAGCGGGGGTTCCGTTTGAGGTATTATAACCGCCGTAATTGTAGCTGCGCTGACCGTTCATGTTATTCATTGCCGCTCTGTACTCCTGATTACTCGGATCCATATTGCAGGCAGTGGTAAAATACTCGTTTGCCTGATTGCTCCATCCCTTGCGGAATGCGCACATACCTTTAAGATAATGCCATTCAGCGGTGCGGTTGCCCTCGGGAGTACTGTCGAGAACCTGCTCGGCTTCTTTTATCATGTTGCGCTGAATATAGATTCGCACGCTGTAAAACTGCGACGAGGAGCCGTTTGAAGAATAGCTGCTTCCTCCGCCCGTGGAGCCTGTCCCCTTGCCCTTCTGGCGCATATTGTTTATTTCGTCATACGCCTCGTTTATTTCCTTCATCTTCTGCTCTGCCAAATCGGCAAGAGGGCTGTTGGCGTAATTATCGGGATGATATTTTTTCGCAAGATCTCGGTAAGCTTTTTTTATTTCCTCATCTGAGGCGTTTGGCGAAACACCGAGAACTTCATAAGGATTGTTCATTTTTCTTCTCCTCCAAGCGGTAAACAACCGTGTTTTGCTTTGCCGGAAAACCGTAAAGCATCATATTATCAAAGATGCCCTTAAAATCTACAATGGTAATCAAGTTATAAGCGTCATAAGCGCGGGCAAGCGACTGATTAAGCAATTCGGTCTGAAATTCTTTGATATTGACATCGTTCATGTTTTTAAAAGGATTAAAGTTATTCCTCTTTATATCCTTTTCCAAATCATCGGCGGCGTCAATCAGATATATCCACCTGCCGAGCTGATATCCGAATTCATAAAAAACGCGTTTTTGCACATCATCTTTTGCTTCAAGTGAGAGCACCGTTCCAAGCATGTTTGCGGTAGGATGAGCCGCAATATCAATATCAGCGTCACCCTGAGCCTCGACTTCATTCTGAGCCTTCATCATTTCGGCAACGGGGGCTTCAAGCTCAGGGAACCTTTTTGCCGCCTTTTTATGCCATCTGCCGAAAAACGGTTTTATAAGACGAACAGCGATTCTTTTAAAAAATCCGCTGTCAGTCAAATCATCCTTTAGCTTATAGTAAGCGGAGATTACCGTTAACGCCGACGCTTTACTGTAGCTTTCGTCACCGCAGTGCGCGTACTGACATTTTTTCAGGGGATTAAACTTGCATCTGCCTTTATCGAAGCCCTTGCAGGAACGTTCAAGCGACATAAGCAGCATTGCGTAAAATGTACAGTCATAGCTCAATGCCATTCGGGCAAGAAACGAATAATCCTTGCCCAACTGCTTGCAAAGCCCGCAGTATACAGCCTTATAAGCTTCATATTCACGCACCAAAAGCTCGCTTTTTTGAACCCGCAAATACCCGAACATATATTTCCCCTTATAATCATATTGTTCTTATTATACAATATTTTGATAGAATGTGCAAGTAGCTGATATAAAAAATTTCGAAAATAGAATTATTTTATTGTTTATGTATGATAACATAGAATTGTGAAAGAAATGTGAAGAAAGCTGATGTACCGCGATGAATGTTTACGATTTTGACAAAACTATATACGACGGCGATTCTACGGCAGGTTTTTATCTGTTTGCGATGAAGCGCCATAAAAAAATTATTTTTCTCGGTCCGTCGCTGTTCGGCGCGGTAATGAAATTTTATGTGTTTAAAAAAGGAACTAAAACACAGTTCAAGGAAGTAATGTACCGGTTTCTGCGCTACTGTGATATTGAAAAGGACGTTTCCGATTATTGGCAAGTAAAGGAAAAGAATATAAAACGATACTACCTTAATCAACAGCGGCCGGACGATGTTGTTATATCGGCTTCATCGTATTTTTTGCTGAAACCTATCTGCGAAAAACTGGGAATAAAACATCTTATCGCCTCAAATGTCGACCCCTTTACGGGAAAGTATATCGGAGAAAACTGTCACGGAAAAGAAAAAGTCCGCCGTTTCCGTGAGGAATTCGGCGAAACCGAAATAGAATCCTTTTATTCCGACAGTCACAGCGACGACCCGATGGCAGAAATCTCTAAAAAGGCTTATTTGATTAAAGGCGAAGAAATAAAAGACTGGAACACCTAATACTATTATCCAATAATACACTTTAACATCTGTTGCGTTAAATTCTGCATAACTGCGTTGTCGCCCTCGGAATCCGTCAGGATTCCTGTGTCCTCCGCCTTGTCCTGCAAAATTTTCCGCTAACACCTGTTTTAAAGCGTTTTAAATGAAAATAGTATAAAAATCGGACAGACAGCCCGCTAAACTGTCTGCCCGATAATTTTTTGGGGTAAACGCTCTGCCCCGCTATTTAATAATCAGCCGCAGCGGCAGTCGAACGCCGTTTCGCTTCCGTCACTGTCCTGAGTGTTTGGCGGAAAGAACGCATCGGTAGGAAATTCAATTTTACTGAAAGCCTCGCAGGGATCGTCACTGCGGTCGTCGCATTCTTTTCGCGGCATACAGAAATCGTAAGACGGCAGCATAAGCTGAACACTGCGCGATAATGTTGTAATTGAGAACAGACCGATTGTCGTTTTAACCTGCTGATTCTCCGGAGCTACTAAATCTCCGCCGATAAAATCCGCGACATTTTCAGGAACAAACGGAACAATAGGCGCTGTTGTAACGGGTCTGAGCGCCGCCGCGAGAGCAACCGGATTTGAAACCTGAACGTTAGCAACCGGCAGCGAGCTGTTATATCCCCTGCAGCAGTCCAGCTCGGAAGGGTCTATTACGTCGGTGCTGTCGCTTGAAAAACGCTTTACGCAGCCGTCGCTGCCGTACAGCACAACTCGCTTTGAGGACACTGCAATACCCGTAATGGATGTGGGGAGCGCTCCCGTGGCCGTATACACCTCGCAGCAGCAAAGGAAATAAAAGGTTTCGTCCACAGAATAGTAGCCTCTGTTAAACGCGACGCTGTCAACATCAACGGTAGCCGTAATAACGCTGACTCGCGTTACACGCACCGATGTAGCGGTGTCAATCAGCGCTTGGTTTTCACCGGTAAAAAAGACCGTAATGTCGCGCAGGCAATCCTTTGCTCCGCAGCTGTCATAGATTCTGGGCACTTCAAGACAAACAGGCTCAAAATCGATTGATTCTTCAGCGCCGCTGTCGGGCGTTTCGGCCGTTGTCTGTTCAGCGCCGACTAATGTTTCAGACATATAAAAAACCTCCGTAGTTAAGTATAGAACAGATAAACTGTACTACCATACTATGGAGGTTTGATGTTTTAGTTACTGTATTTAAGCATATAGTTGCGGAACTTGTTGTGAAGATAATTCGGATCACTGCCAAGATAATTTGATAATGCCACAAATATCAGATTTCTATCTGTGCTAAAACTGAGTTTTGCGCTGTAAGCGTCAAGCCCGCCTATACATGAAACGCGGTTTCCGTTAATGAATACTCCGTATCCGAAACCATTGCCGTAATCTTTAAATATTTCCAAGAGCGAATCCGCTGTAAGGATCTGATAAGACATAAGACCATCAATAAATCTGAGCAAATCCGAAACATTTGAGATAAGTCCAAGCGAGGAATAGCCCATTCCCTCGTTTAAAAGAAGCTTGCTCTGCTCACTGCTTATGTATGGACACGCCGTAGTTTCGTTAGCCGCAAAAGAGGTTTTGGTCATAAACACGGGCTTTAAAATAGTTTTTTCAATATATTCCTCGTAGCTCATTTTGCTTTCTGCGGCAATAATATCACCCAAAAGGTAATAATTGCTGTCAGAGAAAAAATAAGAATTGTCTTCGCTCTGACGTTTTTGAGAAAGGATCCATTTAATTATAATCGAGTGAAGCTCCTTTGAGTCTTCTTCGCCGCTTACTGATTCTCTTAAAGACGGAGTCAGAGTTTTTATGTAACCTCTGTCTATATAGTTGGGGATGCCGGATGTCATCGTAAGCAACTGCTTTATGGTTACATCCTTTGCGTAAGAGCATTTAGGAAAGTATTTATCGATTGTTGTATCAAGGCTTAATCCGTTATCCTCGACAAGCTTCATAACCGCAACAGAGGTAAATAACTTTGTTACAGAACCGGTATAAAATCCGGTGTAAATGGAATTGTCAACATGAGCGCCCTGATTTGCAACACCTTTTTCCGTATGATACTCAAAATCGTTTCCGACTTTGGTATATACCGCGCCGCGAAATTTATAAAGAGTCATATAGTTTTCAAGCGTATCCTCAATTTCCTCGATATTACGCTTTATTTCAAGAGTGTTATAGTTTATTCGGCTGTCATCAATACGAGCAGAGTCAGCTGAAGCAGCAAACTCATCAATTGACGCCTGTTTACTTTTATCGACGGGATTTGACGGTTCTGATACATTCTTAGTGTTTTTTTCCGTATCAGACAGCTCGCTTCCGGAACTGCCGCTGTCATTTCCGCAGCCGGCAGAAAGAAGTATTAGCGCCGACATCGTCAAACAAAGCAAACTTTTTATTAACCTTGACATAATCATATCACCTCCCTATAATTTCTCCATTTTGCAGAAATTAGCCATAAGCTTTTTGGTGCCTGCCTTATCAAAGGCTATTTCAAGCAGTGTATCGTTACCCATCTTTTCAGCGGACATTATCAAACCTTTGCCAAACACCTTGTGAAGCACGCAGTCGCCTACATTATACACAACGCCTGTCTGCGCGGCAGGTCTTTGATATCCGCCGAAGCGAGGTTGTGAAGCGGACTTTCCGCCTATGCTTACGGAGGGGTTTACTCCTGCGCCTGCAAAACCTGTGTAAGCTGATTTAAGCCTGCTGCTCTCCCCTGTTTTATTCAGAAGATTATCGGGAATCTCGGTTACAAAACGGCTTTCCTTGCTGTAAGTTGTTGAACCGAACAGCATACGGGTGCGTGTTTTGGTGAGATACAGCTTCTCTTTTGCGCGGGTAATGCCTACATAAGCCAGCCTTCGCTCCTCGCCCAGCTCCTCGGGATTGTCCATAGACAGTCTTGAAGGAAAAAGACCGTCCTCCATACCTGTTATAAAAACTACGGGGAACTCAAGCCCCTTGGCACTGTGAAGCGTCATCATAACGCATGTATCAGCGTCGGCGTCGTAGTTGTCGATGTCTGTCATCAGAGAAATCTCCTCAAGGAAAGCGGAAAGCTCGGCTTCATCGCCGTAATCCTCCTCAAACTTGATAATGTTTGAGGACAGCTCCTCGATGTTTTCAATTCGCACATCAGGATTCTCTTTTTCGGTTCTCAGATAGTTTTCATAATCGGTATGCTCTAATATCAGATTATATAATTCTGCAAGAGAATAATCCTCGCTCTCATGAGCCTCAATCAGCCCGTCAATAAGAGTTACAAACGATTTTAATTTAGAAGCCGCGCGGCTGAGCTGAGGATAGCTGTCAGCCTCTTTAATAACAGAGTAGATGCTTTCCCCCAACCCCGCGCCGATTTCAGCGGCAACCTGAAGCGAGCGCGCTCCGATTCCTCGCTTTGGCACGTTGATAATGCGGCTCAGGCGAACATCGTCGTGAGGATTGTTTATCACCTGCAAATACGCAATCATATCGCGGATTTCCTCGCGGTCGTAGAAGCGGTGTCCGCCGATTATGCGGTGCGGAATTCCGCTGCGGGACAAGGTCTGCTCAATGGCGTTTGACTGCGCGTTTGTGCGGTAAAGAACCGCGAAATCGGAATACTTTCTTCCATCGGAAACGCCGTCCATAATTGTCTTTGCTATAAACGAAGCCTCATCGCGCTCGTCCTCGCAAGTGTGAAGCTCAATTTTATCGCCTGTGGGATTATCAGTCCACAGGGTCTTGCCCTTACGAACGGTATTATTTGAAATAACCTCGTTTGCCGCGTTTAGAATAGTTTTTGTGCTGCGGTAGTTCTGCTCAAGACGGATTATCCGACCGCCCTTGAATGTGTTTTCAAATGATAAAATATTCTCAATGGTCGCTCCGCGGAATTTATAGATACTCTGGTCATCGTCGCCGACAACGCAGATATTTCCGTATTTTTTGGCCAGCATAGCGATAAAGCGGTACTGGACGCGATTAGTGTCCTGGTACTCGTCTACCATTATGTATTTAAACTGATTCTGATAGTAGCCGAGAATCTCGGGGAACCGCTCAAAAAGCTCAACCGTTTTGCAAAGCAAATCGTCAAAATCCATTGCGTCGGCTGTTTTTAGCCGCGCCTGATACGCCTCATACACCTTTGCTATCGAGATTTTTCGATAGTCGTAGTCAGCCTGCTTTAGCATTTCCTGAGGGGTTTGCATTTTATCCTTCGCCCTTGATATTTCCGAGAGAACCGAACGAACCGGCAGTAATTTCTCGTCGATGTTAAGCTGCTTTAAAATATCCTTTACAAGGCGCTTTTGGTCGTCGGTGGCGTACACCGTAAAATGTGAAGAATAACCGAGTCTGTCACCGTAGCGGCGCAGGATCCTGGCACAGGTTGAGTGGAAAGTAGCTGCCCAAATATCTCCGCCGCCCTCGGGAACGGCGTTGCAAATCCGCTCCTTCAGCTCGCCCGCGGCCTTGTTGGTAAACGTTATTGCCAGTATATTCCAAGGTCTGCACAGCCCCATCTGAAGAATATAGGCTATTCTGTTTACAAGCACGGTGGTTTTGCCTGAGCCTGCTCCCGCCAGAATAAGCAGCGGTCCCTCGGTAGCGAAAACCGCCTGGCGCTGCATTGGATTCATATGAAAAAACTGCTGTTGAATTTCACTTTGTGTCATTTTTACTTTTCCTTATCATACAGAAAAATGGGCGAACACAGTCCGCCCCTTCATTTACTATACTATTATAATTAGTTTTTTTTTGTTGTCAATAGTTATGATAAATTTGTAATGTGTTGCAACGGGCACCGCAAATAACCGTCAACAAAAAAGGGACCGGCAAAAGCCAATCCCTTAAAAATCAATTATTTAATGCTGTCCTGAAAGGTCTTTACCATAGTGGGAGCGTTGTCCGCGATAATCATGCTGACGAAATTGCCGTCCTTTGTAACCTTGCAAGCCTTAACCATATCAACCTTGTCCGGGCTGTAAGAGGTGTAGGTGTTGAGAACAGAACCGTATCTGGTGTTGAGAGCGGACTCGATTCTTCCTGCCGCCGCGGCGTCTTTGCCTTCAATAAGAACGATTTCGATAGGCGCGTTGGGGTCGGACTTGTCCGTTTCGCCTGCAAACTGCTTAACATCGGCTTCATCGATGCCGTAGTAGCGTTTAAGCTTCTTTACATCATCGATTTTGTCGAGAGAGAGATCGTTTTCGGTATTAATTTTGTCGAGAACCGTGTTAAGGTCAACTTTTGAAGCCTCAGAAGAAGCTGCCGAAGAAGCGGATGAACCCGCGTCACTTTTGGATTCCGCGCTTCCGCTGCATCCGGCGATAACCGCCGCGGACATCATGGCAGCCAAAGCCAGAGCGATAATTCTTTTCATAACTATTTCCTCCGTTTGTATATTGTTTTTTGTTTACGCTCCTATTATATTATAATTATTTTTAATGTCAATATTTATTATAATATTGTAATGAAATGCGTTTATAAGAATGTGCGTGTCTTTTTATACTTGAATGTATCAAATAATTTAATAAAAATCGCAAGTTTAAGGATTACGAAACAACGTCCTTTACGGTTTTAAACATCAGCTTGATATCCGAGAAAAATCCGAAGCTGCGCGTGTACTCAAGGTTGTATTTCATTTTTTCCGGAAGTACTGTTTTTATGTATACCTCGTCGGCGTTTTCAACGGATGAAAGCAGCTTTTCTTCATCCTTATACATAATCGAAGCCAGCGAAGTAATTCCCGCGGGCAACAGCAAAGTAGCGTAATACTCTTTTTCATACTGATCAACATATCTCGGTACCTCAGGGCGTGTTCCGACAAAAGACATGCTTCCGCCCAAAACATTGAACACCTGGGGAAGCTCGTCAAGTCGGTATTTGCGCAGAAAGCGGCCTATCGGCGTAACTCTGCTGTCACTGTCGGTTGTCACTTGTGCTCCGAGGCTCTCGGCGTTTTCAACCATTGTTCTGAATTTATATATTTTGAAGTGCTTTCCGTAGGTTGTAACCCTCTCCTGCCTGAAAAACACATGACCTTTAGAAGTTGTTTTTACAATGATTGAAAGTACAATTATCGGGAGAATAAGAAAGCCAAGCATAATCAGCGCAATAAATATGTCAAAGATCCTTTTCAGCACAAGGCTGCCTTTCTTTTGACAAAGCTTTTCATAATAAGGAAGAACCTCATCCGTTTTGAATTGCTCGGGAAGTTTTTCAAGTTTCTTCATGCCATACACCCTTTTTTCATGCTATCGGCATTATACCGATATTATTATAGCTTTGTTGGGCATCGAATGCAATAAAAGTTGCAAAAGATTAATTATTTACGGCATAACGTAAAAACCGACGGGAATCAGCCGTCGGTTTTTAGGTAATTTTATGGAGTAATCAAGCACATAGAAAGGAAATTTTTATCTTTATCTCTTTAGCACAATGATAGTATAGCACGTCAGTTGTTAATTGTCAACAGTTTTTTTAAACTTTTTTGTATTTTTATATATTTTTTATTCTATGCTTAAAAACCCTTGACTTAATCAAAAAAACAATGTAAAATTAGAATATAAAAATACTATAATTCACATACTAAATTAGGGCTGGTTTATCGCCTGCCCGATGCGTGAATGATTTTAAAATAACCCTACAACATTTAAATCGGGAGCCTTGCTCTTTCAGCGGTGTGCAGACCTCCCGCTTTCGGAAGAAGGGAGCCTGAAGCTTAAAGGCGGGCACCCACCTGTTCTATTCGTAGGCAGGTTATTTATTTAAATCATACGGTCGGGCGGGTATTTTTATGTTCTTTTTTAGTTGACAAAGAAAGTCAGGAATAAATATGAAAATATCGGTTTTGGGCTGCGGAAGATGGGGCAGCTGCATTGCTTGGTACCTTGATAAAATCGGTCATGAGGTGCTCAGCTGCGGTTTGGCTGACGCGCCCGAGTTTATTCAGCTGAAAAACACAGGACACAACGATTATCTTGAATTTCCCGAGTCTATTCAGGTATCGTCTGATTTGGGCTACGCGGTCAACCGCGCCGAGGTAATTGTTATTTCGATTTCCTCCCAGCACCTTCGCTCCTATTTTTCAGATATCGCGCAGTATTCTCTTGACGGCAAAACAATCGTGCTTTGCATGAAGGGCGTTGAAGCTACTACGGGAATGCGGCTCAGTCAGATAGTCGGGTCATTTGTCGATGAAAGCAAAACACCCGTCGCCGTCTGGGTAGGCCCCGGTCATCCACAGGATTACGTCAAAGGCATTCCGAACTGCATGGTCATAGACAGCGCCAACCGCGAGGTCAAGGAAAAGCTTGTAAAGGAGTTTTCAAGCGAACTTATACGCTTCTATATAGGCAAGGATTTAATAGGCAGCGAAATAGGCGCGGCGGCGAAAAACGTTATAGGCATTGCCGCGGGTATTCTTGACGGTCTGGGATTTACCTCTCTGAAAGGCGGACTTATGGCTCGCGGCACTCAGGAGATTTCCCGGCTGATTGAGGCTTTGGGCGGTAATAAAATGAGCGCTTTCGGATTGTGCCACCTGGGTGATTACGAGGCAACGCTCTTCTCCCCCTGGAGCCACAACCGCATGTACGGCGAGGACTTTGTAAAAGAGAAAAAGTTCAACAAGCTTGCAGAGGGCGTTATGACTTCAAAAGCGCTGTACAAGCTGGGAACAGAGCACAACGTCGATTTACCGATTGTATCGGCAATTTACAGAGTACTGTTTGAAGGCACGGACGTTAAAGAAGAAATTCAGCAAATGTTCCTGCGCTCAGTTAAAGATGAATTCTAGAAGGTACATATAATGAGTAATAAACAAAAGAAACCATCAAACACGGCGGTTAAGACAATTAAAACCGCACAGAAAAAAATCTTGTTTGAGTATATAGCGGCAAGTGTTATTTCTCTGTTTGTTTTTCTCTCGTTCGGATACATAGCTATCATGGCTTTTTTCCAGACCAGTGTAATTGATCCGACAAATTATGCCGGCGAAAAAATACTATACGTCACCGATAACATTACGCTGAACCTTGTATTCACATGCGTTACGGTTGCCGCGCTGTTTGCCCTAAAACGGTTTATAGAAAAAAGAATTGAGGACGAAAAAAAGATGCGCGATTTTGCGCTGGCGGGTTTGGTTACGGTAGTAGCTCTTACAGTGCTGTTTATACTAATAACAATAGCCGTTAAAATCCTTGAAAAAGAACCCGGCGAGAGCATTGGCGACGCTATCGCGAAAGGACTTAACGCTCCTAACGACTCGGCTTTCTTCCCCATGAATTTTCTGCTTATGGCATTGTTCATCGGTGTTATGATTGCCATTGTTCTGGGATATTCCAAAAAATCAAAGTATGTTCTCACTGTTTTTGAAATAGCGCTTGTACTTTATGTTATTATTATCGGTTTGGTTTGGGTAATTAACGCCCGTTCAATTCCTGCCGCCGACAGCTATAATATTTTTGAAGCCGCAACAGACGCCGCTCACGGCAACTACAACTCAATGCACAATTTCAGTAAATTCTATAACAGCGGTATGTACGACGGCTACTCATATTTCCAGTACTATCCTTTCCAGCTTGGCTTTGTGGCTTTCAGTGAATTTGTTTACCGAATCTTCGGAACCGACTCGTCAATGCCTATTCAGATAATCAACGTACTCTGCCTCTCATCAGCGTACTTTGCCATTGCAAGGATTACGCGCCTGCTTTTCCGCAGCCGCAGAGTTGAGTTTATCGCTATCGTCATGCTGGCGCTGTGCATTCAGCCTATTTTGTTCTGCACCTTTGTTTACGGTAACATCATCGGTATGACATGCGCGCTGTGGGCAAGTCTGCTTCTGATAAAGTATTTCAAGACAGGTCAGTACCGCTGGATTTATCCCGCAGGTGCGCTGCTTGTTTTAGCGGTTATGGTAAAATACAACAATATGATTTACCTTATCGCCTTTGTAATAATGCTGATTATTCATATCATTCAGAATAAAAAATGGCAAAGCGCGGTTATTGCCGCGGCTATGATAATCGCTGTTTTGGCGGCGAATTCACTTGTTATAAAATCATACGAAATCCGCGCTGACGAAGAATTCTCACCCGGTGTTTCACAGGCGCTTTACCTTGATTTAGGCCTTCAGGAATCTTCAATGGCTCCCGGCTGGTACACCCACACCGCCAAAGATTTATACACTCAGAAGTATCTTATTCCAAAGTATAACGGCGATAAGGACGTCAGCCTTTCAGACGCCAACGACGCGGCTTGGAACGAAATAGGTAAACGTCTTGAAGCGTTCTCAGCGGACTTCGATTACACAATGGAATTCTTCAGCAAAAAAATACTCAGCCAATGGAATGAGCCCACATTTGAGTCGGTTTGGGTAAGCAAGGTTAAGCCCCACACCGCAACCGATGAGGAGAAGCTCAGAAGCGGAACAGAAACAGTCGGAAGCGATCAGATGAACGGACTTGCGAAAGCTGTTTATAACAAGGGCACGGGACAAGCGCTTGAAATGCACTTTAACTTCTACATGCAGGTTTTATATATCCTGTTTGCTACCGGCATATTTATGCTGTTTATTAAGAGAAAAACCGGTGTCGACACCATTTTACTGCCGCTTGTAATGCTCGGCGCGTTTGGATATCACATGCTGTTTGAGGGTAAATCTCAGTATGTTCTGACATATATTCCGCTGATGATTCCAACCGCGGCCTATGCTCTGCATAAAATCCTTAACGGCAAATATACTATACTAAAAAGGATAACGGAAAAAATCAATCACATTCCCGATCATACTCTTGATATTGATCCAAAGCCCGTAAAGGCAAAAAAGAAATAATATGATACAGCAGCTGCTCAGGTTAATTCCCGAGCGGCTGTTTTTTGAGATTATAGATTGTTATTGTTATTTATTTCATTAGGCGTGCAATGCACGCTCCTACAACTAACCGCTAACCGCTAAAAACTAAAAGAGGAAACGGTCACAGTACGAAAAATCATTCTGTGACCGTTCTCTTTCTGTTTTTTCTTTTTACTCCCATACGGTACTTAACGGATCTAAAAACATGTCTGAAAAAACGCGTGCAATACCAAAAAATCACATACAACCTGTAGCTGAACGATTTTGTTGAGTATGATTTGCCCTTTCGCTCAAACCCTGTAAGAACCGCTATTATCATGCTGTCATTTATTCCCTTTTCTTTCACAAACTGATTGTCGCCGCATAAAATATATGAACCGTCTTTATCAAACCCAATGACGCGGTGAAGCACATATGTGCCGTTTTCACGCTTATAAAGAGGAATATCAAACAAGTGAAGCCTGCCCTCGGGCTTTTTCAGCATGACGACATCCTTTCCGTCGCGAAGCATGGGCAGCATGCTGGTGCCGTTTGGAGTGAAAATAACGGTTCCCCCGGCGTCAAGCTTTTCATTGATAATACTTATTACCGCATCAAGGTTGGTTTGTTTATTCAAGGACATCAGCGTTTTTTACCTTTTCAAGAAAGATATCAATGTCGGCAGCGGCCTTTTCGGGAGTTACTTCATATTCCTCAAGCATTCTTTCGATAAGCTCTTCCCTTTCCGCGCCCTTTTGCAGAATCTCAAACAAAAACGCTCCCGTTTCATTGAGGTTGATAATACCGTTAAAATCGAGCGTAAGCTTTCCGACGGGTACAACTACATAAGAATGCGCGACCTTGCGAAGAATAAAGTCCTTTTTTATTTTCATAACAGCACTTCCTTTTGTTGATAAGGATATTATAATATAAATTGCAATAAAAATCAAGTTCAGAAGTGTTTGCATATAAAAAGCAGTGTGACGCTGCACCCAGTCCCGTCTTTTGAAAGCCTTGTTTTAACGGAAACACCTGTGGAACGGCGGGATCAAAACAAAGCAGTTCCCTATACAGTGAAAAACAGCCGGACAGAGAGCAAAGCTTTCTGCCCGACCGAATGAATCGCCTTTATAAACCGTAGATAGGACGCGAATCAGGGGGTTGTTATTCAGACAACTTCCTAACCCGCGTTAAGACCCGCCGTTGCGGAAACGTTTTCCGGGCGCACACACGGGTGCGCCTCTACGGAAAAAGGATACGTTTAGTTGCGCTGTTTTGGATGGAACGTCACGTTCCCGCGAGTTAAAATGCGCCGTTATACCGAGCTTTCCTATAAACCGACTTCTCCAAAGGCGCGCTTCCTGCCGCGTGGCGGCTTAGTACATGCCGCCCATGTCGGGAGCGGGTGCCGCGGGAGGTGTGGGCTCCTTGATGTCGGCGACGAGGCTCTCGGTTGTGAGCACCATAGCCGCAACGGAAGCGGCATTCTCAAGAGCGGAACGTGTAACCTTTGTCGGGTCAACAATGCCCGCGTCCATCATGTCGGTGTATTCCTCGGTAAGAGCGTTAAAGCCGTAGCCGACCTTATCGGCTCTCTTGACGTTTTCAACGATAACGCTGCCTTCGAGACCCGCGTTAACGGCAATCTGGCGCAGAGGCTCTTCAAGAGCTTTCAGAACGATCTGAGCGCCCGTTTTAGCGTCGCCTTCAAGAGTGTTAACAAAGTCCGCAACAGCGGGAATAGCGTTCATGCACGCGATACCGCCGCCCGCGACGATACCCTCTTCAACAGCAGCCTTTGTAGCAGCGAGAGCGTCCTCAATGCGGAGCTTCTTTTCCTTCATTTCGATTTCGGTAGCGGCGCCTACTTTGATTACAGCTACGCCGCCCGCGAGCTTCGCAAGTCTTTCCTGAAGCTTTTCACGGTCAAAATCGGAGGTTGTGGTTTCAATCTGCTGGCGGATCTGAGCAACTCTGCCCTTGATAGCGTCCTTGTCTCCCGCACCGTCAACGATGATGGTGTTTTCCTTTTCAACCTTTACCTGACGCGCTGTGCCAAGCTGATCCATAGTTGTATCTTTAAGCTCAAGGCCGAGATCGGAAGTGATTACGGTGCCGCCTGTGAGGGTTGCGATATCCTGGAGCATTTCCTTTCTTCTGTCGCCAAAACCGGGAGCCTTTACAGCTACACATGTAAATGTGCCACGCAGCTTGTTGAGAACCAGAGTTGTAAGAGCCTCGCCCTCAACATCCTCGGCAATAATAAGGAGCTTTCTGCCCGACTGAACAATACCCTCGAGAATCGGGAGGATCTCCTGTGTGGTGGAAATCTTCTTGTCGGTGATAAGGATAAGAGGATTGTCAAGCTCGGCAACCATCTTGTCTGTATCGGTAACCATATAAGGAGCGATGTATCCGCGGTCGAACATCATACCCTCAACGACCTCGCTGTAGGTCTCGGCTGTCTTGCTCTCCTCAACGGTGATAACGCCGTCGGTCGTAACTTTCTCCATAGCCTCAGCAATAAGCTTGCCGATGAATTCATCCTGAGAGGAAACGGTAGCTACACGCGCGATATCCGCTGTGCCTGCAACCTTCTGGCTGTTTTTGATAACCGCTTCAACGGCGGTGTTAACCGCGTCAGCAATACCCTTTTTGAGAACCATGGGGTTAGCGCCCGCGGTAACGTTCTTCATGCCCTCGCGGATAAGAGCCTGAGCAAGCAGTGTGGCGGTTGTTGTACCGTCGCCCGCTACGTCGTTTGTCTTTATAGAAACCTCTTTTACAAGCTGAGCTCCCATGTTTTCAAAGGGATCGTCAAGCTCGATTTCCTTGGCGATTGTAACGCCGTCGTTTGTGATAAGGGGAGCGCCGAACTTTTTGTCGAGAACAACGTTTCTGCCCTTGGGGCCGAGTGTGATTTTAACTGTGTCGGCAAGCCGGTCAATGCCGTTCATAAGAGCCTTTCTTGCCTCTTCACCGTATGCGATTTGTTTAGCCATAACTCAATACCTCCAAATTACTTATTCTACTGTAGCGAGAATGTCAGACTGACGTACGATTGTATACTCTTCGCCGTCAAGCTTAACCTCTGTGCCCGCGTACTTGCTGGCAATTACCTTGTCGCCGACTTTAACGTACATTTCAACCTCGTTGCCGTCTACGATTCCGCCGGGGCCTACCGCAACAACTGTCGCGAACTGGGGCTTTTCCTGCGCCGCCGATGAGAGGATAATACCGCTCTTTGTCTTTTCTTCTGCTTCTTCAACCTTTAATACTACTCTGTCAAGCAAAGGTTTAATACTCATAAAATAGCCTCCTATTTTGAAATACATTAATTTAGCACTCACTACCTTTGAGTGCTAATACTATTTTACACCATTTTCAGAAAAAGTCAAGCGAAATTTGACTTTTCCTGATTTTCATTTCAATTATGTTAGTTTATACATTTTTTGGTTGATTCTCCATGCAAATATATAGACATTTTTATTGCAAAAATCAGGGACGTGTTTTTATGCACGTCCCTTAAATCATTATTTTATATTACATTGTCTGAACGTCCTCGTCGTTAAGCGACTTCAGGCCGTTTTCGTCAATAAGCTTCTGAGCCTGGGGCACATCGTCAACGCGGAACACTACGTAAGCGCCTAAAGCGTCGGAAGCGGTAAATGCGTACATGTACTCGATATTGATTCCCGCCTTTGACAGAATATCAATCACCTTGTAAAGCGCGCCCGGGCGGTCAGCCATCTTTACGGCGATTACGTCGGTGGTATTAACGACGGTGTCGCTGCTGAGAACCTCCTTGGTCTTGGCGTTGTCAGAGGTGATCATTCTGAGAATACCGAAATCCTTTGTGTCGGCAATGCTCATAGCGCGAATGTTGATATCGTTTTCCGCCAGAGTCTTAACGGTCTCAACCAGCTTGCCCTGCTTGTTCTCTACAAAAACCGAAATTTGTTGAATTGCCATGGTGTTCTCCTTTCAGCATCAATCATGCAGCTTGCGGTGGTCGATTACGCGCACAGCCTTGCCCTCGCTGCGGGCAATTGTCTTGGGCGGCACAAGGCGAACCTTGGGGCCGATTCCAAGCATTGTACGCATAGCCTGCTCAAGCTTTCTTTCCTTAGCCTGGTTGATTGAAACAATATCCGAGAACTGCTCGGGAGCCATCTCAACTTTGATTTCAAAGGTGTCGGAATTATTGATTCTGTCAACCTCGATCTGGTAGTTTGGAGTATAGCCTTCCTTGAGGAGCACGGTTTCAATCTGGCTCGGGAATACGTTAACGCCGCGGATAATCATCATGTCGTCGCTTCTGCCCATAGGCTTTGTCATGCGGACATGAGTTCTGCCGCAGGAGCACTTTTCGCGCGAGAGCACGCAGATATCGCGTGTGCGGTAACGGAGCAGCGGAAAGCCCTCTTTGTCAAGACAGGTGAAAACAAGCTCGCCCTTGCTGCCGTCGGGAAGCACCTCGCCTGTGTCGGGATCGATAATCTCAACATAGAAGTGGTCCTCGTTGATATGCATGCCTTTCTGCTCTTCACACTCAAAGGCAACGCCGGGGCCGCTGATTTCGGTAAGGCCGTAAATATCATAAGCCTTAATACCGAGACTCTTTTCAATACTGCGGCGCATTTCCTCAGTCCAGGGCTCGGCGCCGAAGATACCCGCTTTAAGCTTGTTGTCCTCGGGCTTATAACCCTTTTCGGCAAGAGTTTCGCCTATGTAAGCTGCATATGAAGGTGTGCAGCAAAGGATTGTGGCGTCCAGATCCATCATAAACTGAATCTGTCTGTCGGTATTGCCCGATGACATGGGAAGCGTAAGGCAGCCTACTTTGTGAGAGCCGCCGTGAAGTCCCGCGCCGCCGGTAAACAAACCGTAGCCGTAGCAAACCTGAACAACGTCCTCATTGGTGCCTCCCGCCGCTACAATCGCTCTGGCGGTGCAGTCCTCCCAGATGTCGATGTCGTTCTGAGTGTAGAACGCTACAACGCGCTTGCCTGTTGTTCCTGAGGTTGACTGGATTCTGACACAGTTTTTAATATCGGTGCCGAGAAGCCCGTAAGGATAAGCCTCACGCAAATCCGCCTTTGTAAGGAAAGGCAGTTTTTTGATGTCCTCTACCCCCTTGATATCCTCGGGCTTGACGCCTTTTGCGTCCATCAGGTCGCGGTAATACTTTACGTTCTCATAAACGTCTTCGACCTGCTTGACAATCTTTTCATTTTGAATTGCCAGTATCTCCTCACGGGAGGCTGTTTCAATTTCAGGCTGAAAAAAATTACCCATCTTTATCACTCCTACTGATTATTCTATAACCTTTAAGCTAACATACGGAAACTAATAATTATATCCCAGATCAAACGCCTTTAAGTTCACCTCGACAAACTGAGGCTTTACAGAAACCTTAATAGCGTCAATCCACTTGTCATAAGGAATGTCAAAGTATTTGGCGAGTCTGCCCATAAGCACGATATTTACGCTCTTGGGATTGCCTGCCTCAACAGCTAAAGACAAAGCGTCAATCTCATCGACAAACACACCCTTAGCCTTGAGCTCGTCAAGCACGTTAACGGGATATTCGGCAGCGCCTGTGATAACGGGCATAGGGTCAATCATCTGTGAGTTTACGATGATTTTGCCGTCCTTTTTAAGGGTGTCGGCATAGCGCGCAGCCTCGATCTTTTCAAAAGAAACGATAAAATCCGCCTCGCCCTTTGAGATAACGGGTGAATAAACCTTGTCGCCGAAGCGCACATATGTCACAACGGAACCGCCGCGCTGGCTCATTCCGTGAACCTCGCTTACCTTTACGTCAAAGCCCTCCTGAGTGAGCAGCTTTCCGAGCAGCTTGCTGGCGAGGAGACTTCCCTGACCGCCTACACCGACGATCATTACATTTTTAGTTTCCATGCTTATCTCTCCCCTTTCTCAATTGCGTTGAGCCTGCAAAGCTGTGTGCACACATCGCAGCCCACGCACTGGGTAAAGTCGATATGAGCCTTTTTGTTCTTCATACTGATTGCGGGGCAGCCAAGCTTCATGCATTGCTTGCAGCCCACGCACTTGTCCTCGTTAACCTTTACGGGCGGTTTAGCCTTAACGTACTTCAACAGCATACAGGGACGGCGCGAGATAATTACGCTGGGAGCGTCAATGCTGAGCTCCTCGAGAATAGCGTCCTCGCACTCCTTGAGGTTGTATGGGTCTACAACGCGCACGCGCTCAATGCCGATTGACTTGCAGAGCTCCTCAAGATTAACAGCCAGTGCGGGGTCGCCCTTGATATTGTAGCCTGTTGTGGGGTTCTGCTGGTGGCCTGTCATACCCGTGATTGAGTTGTCAAGGATAATAACCGTTGAATTGGAGGCGTTGTAAGCGATATTAATAAGGCCTGTAACGCCCGAATGCATAAAGGTAGAGTCGCCTATAACGCAGACGGTCTTGTTTTCGCTGTCCTTGCCGCCGGCTTTGTTAAAGCCGTGCAGACCTGAAACCGACGCGCCCATGCACAGTGTTGAGTCAAGCGCGAACAGCGGAGCAGCCGAGCCGAGGGTGTAGCAGCCGATATCACCCAGACAGGTGATTTTATGCTTTGAAAGCGTGTAGAACAAGCCGCGGTGCGGGCAGCCCGCGCACATAACGGGAGGACGCACCGGAACGGGCGTATCCGCGGACACGCTCTCGGGCTGAGGAATGCCGAAAGCCTCACGGATTGTGGTCTGGTTATACTCACCGATAGGCGTGAACATCTCCTTGCCTGTGCAGGGGATTTTAAGCGCGTTGAGGTGAGCCTCGATAATGCCGTCAAGCTCCTCGATAACATAAAGCTTGTCGACCTTTGAAGCAAAATCTTTGATGATTTCAACGGGAAGCGGATTTACAAGTCCGAGCTTGAGCACTGATACGCTGTC
>OMYD01000059.1 GCA_900315195.1 uncultured Eubacteriales bacterium
GCTTTAGCTTCACGCAAGATAGGCAAAATCTCGCCCATGAAGGCCATTTCGGGCGGCAAAAACGACGTTTATTTTTCAAACAGATTAAACGCCCCTCTATCAAAAAAGGCTCTTACGCCGAGCCTTGCCTTCAGGCAGTTTACATCAAACAAAAGAAGGTATATCGCCACAATTATTATTGTGTCTATACTGATGTTCTTTATGATAACAATGAACGTTATGGGCGCTTCCGTAACCTCAAAATCGGCTATGGAAAACATGGGCATGCCGATTGCCGAATTGGACATCGATTATAAAGAGGAGGTACCCGACTCAACGGTAAAAGATATTGAAAGCATTATCGAAAAGCACACCGCAATAGAAAGAAAGTACAATTTCCAAAATATGTATATGTCGCTCAACGGTTCCGAGTATATGAGCATAGTTTATAAAAACCCCGAATCCATGATGATGAGCGAAGGCAGATACCCAAAGTACGATAACGAGATCGCGTTAACACAGATTCTCGCCGACGAGCTCGGCCTGAAAACCGGCGACAAAATAACGGTATCGAACCAAGGCAAAAAGCTGGAGTGCATAGTAACGGGATTGTATGATAATGTGAACGATTTGGGGCTTAATTTCTCTATTCCATTTGAGGCTGCCCAAAAGCTCGGAGTACAGTATGTTTCGTGCTGCGCCTACAGCCTAAAAGAGCCCTCAAAATGCGTGGCTATTGCCGATGAAATCGAAGAAAAGTATTCCGATATCTTAACGGTTTCAGCCTCCGAGACCGACTCTTTCGTTGAATTGTACTCAGTAGCCAGAAACGCGATGACAGCGATAATATATGTAGTTTCCGTATTGTTCTCGCTGGTGGTTGTTATGATGGTCTGCAAAAAAGCTTTCCTTCAGGAGCGGCGCGATATCGGCATTTTCAAAGCTCTCGGCTTTACATCAAATAAGCTCCGCTTACAGTTCGCGGTAAGATTTTTGATTGTGTCGTTAGTAGGTTCGGCGCTGGGTATTGTTTTAAGCCTTTTCTTTACCCATATAACGCTTACTTGGGTGTTCAGAATGATAGGCATAAGCAACTTCATCTCTAAATTCAGCGCGTTGTCAATTATAATTCCAACGGCAATTACGGCGGTAAGCTTCTTTGTTTTCGCTTACCTGTCTTCCCGCAAAATCAAAAAGGTTGAAATAAGAGAGCTGGTTACGGAATAAGTAAAACCGCCGCACAACATTGTGCGGCGGTTTTGCTATGAACTATTTCTTTAGTTTTTCATACAGACCGACGTCTGTTAATATCTTTTCCTTGCGCTTTATGTTTTTGCTTGACAATCCGCGAAGATAACCGCAAATTGACAACGCTTCTTTAGGATGGATCACAACGCATTTTACGGCTTTGAAGCCGTAGCAGAACGGCAAAAGGAAAGGCGCTTTTTTTAAGACAGGATACCTTTTTTTCATATTCTCTTTATCCGTGCCCAGGCGTTTGCTCACCACCGCCTTTTTCTCGGCTTCGGGGTTGTCCGAGGAAACTATTTTGTTCTGCCCAATATTTATTCCCTCTACCCCAAACGCTCCGCCGGAGATTACCGCCTCGGCGAACCGGTCTGTCGCGCTGTCGGATTTTGCTCCGTTAAACAGAACGTCGCAAAGCCGCAAAACGGCGCTGTGGAATCTGTCAAGCCCAATGCTTTCAAGCTTTTCTTTAATTCGTTTGGTATCAAGCGTCAATTCCCGTCTGAGCACAAAGACATCAAGGAACATCTTTATTCCCGCGCCGCTCTGAGAAAAATGCTTATACAGGTGAAAGAACACCTGCAGATACATGTCCTCGTCATTAAACCTCAGCATGCTTCCTTCATCCTGAATAGGATTAAGCAGCAGGGAGCTTAAAAATTCAAGCTCGTCGGGCTTGTCGGTATTGTCAAGCAGGCAGTGGATTTCTATATTGTAGCGCGGCTGCTTTGTATACTCGTACGATTTTTCCGCTGCATTATACTCTAACAGCTCAAAACCGAAATCTGTCATTATTGTTTTGACGGCTTCAATGTTTTTTTCATCGACATAAAAATCAGAATCGGTTGTAATCCTGACCATGTTTTCAGGGTAGTATTTTTGAATCTGAGTGCCTTTCAAAATATAATAAGGAATGTTTTTGCTTGAAAAAGCAGATGACAGCTTATTCTCCATTCCTTTTAGCTTTGCCTGCTTGAACACCATGTTTCCTGCGTCTTTGGCAGCCCTGTCCATTTCTTTTCCCGTAAAGCCCGCGCGGTTCAGCGCATGGTATGCTATAGGAAGCATGTTGTGGGAGCAGGCTACCCTCAGGGCTGTGTCCAAGTCAAAATCATCGCTGACACTTAAATTTTGCCCTGTAACCGCCGCTCCTATAAGCGCGCACAGGGCTTTTCCGTTTTTTGTTCTCTCATCAGTCTTTTTTGCTTTTCTTTTCAAAACACTTTCTCACTTTTCCGTACAGTCTGCGCGGAAGCATATAAAGAAAGATAACCGCGTGCTTTATCGGCGCGGGGGTTGTCCAAAGAAAAACATAAATCCTGTAGGCCGCGCTTTTTATTGAACGCTTTTTTCCGTTGTGAGTAAACCCGCTCATAACGCCGATTATCTGTTCCCGCGTTATTTTTTCTTTTATAAACTCATTATCGCCGCACATAATAAAGCCGTCATCGGCAATTTTTACCAGTCTGTGCAGCACAAGCTGATCATTGCCGGCCCGCCTATACAGCAAAACATCGTTTTTTTTAAGCTTATCGACAGCTAAAACACAAACCACATCCTTATGATTTTTAAGCATAGGGTACATGCTTACGCCGTGAATAGCCGCCGCGTAAAAGCCGTTTTTTTCTATAAGGTATTCGGGCTTATTCATTGAGAACCCCGCGCTGAAACAGCTTGCCGAGGACTTTTTTCTTGTAAAAGCCGACGAGGACGAGGACAAGCTGTACGAGAATTTCATCAGGATTTTGGCTAAGTCGGAAAGGCGCAGGCTGCCGAAAGGCATATACGCCTACACCATCTTTCCCACTACCGCCTGCAACGCAAGGTGCTTTTACTGCTTTGAGCAGGGCATGAAGACCGTCACCATGTCCGAGGAAACAATCAGGGCAACAATCGACTATATAATGCGGTCAAAGTGCGGCGGCGAGATCTTGCTCAACTGGTTCGGCGGCGAACCGCTTTTAAGAGCGGATATTATCGACAGAATTTGCGTTGAATTAAAGGAGCGCGGCGTAAGCTTTAAGTCGCGCATAACAACAAACGGAAGCCTTATAACCCCCGAGCTTGCCAAGAAGATAAAAAACGACTGGAAATCCGAATTCGTCCAGGTATCGCTTGACGGCGAGGAGAGCGAGTATAACAGGCGCAAGGCTTATGTATGCATTACCGGCTCGCCGTATGAGCTGGTTATGCGGAATATAGGGCTGCTGCTCGAGCAGGGAATATTTGTAAACCTGCGCTGCAATATTGACGAGAACAACGCGGACACCCTGAACGTATTTATTGACGATTTGGATTCAAGGTTCCCCGATAAAACAAATCTTGCTCTTGAATTTGTTACCCTGTACGGTAAACACTCGACCCCCGAGGAGCTTGAGCTTTATAAAAAATGTATGGAGCTTAAAGACGATATTAGAAAGCTGGGCTTTGCTCCCAGAAAAGGGGCGCAAAAATTTGAAACAGTTGTGTTTTTCTGCCCGGCTCATTCATTTGGAAGATCGGTTGTTATAGCCCCGGACGGCAAGCTTTACGTCTGCGAGCACTGCGGAGAAGGAACTGAAATAGGAACCGTATTTGATGGCATTACAAACACTGCTCTTGCCGACAAATACTATACTAATAACCCTGTTCCGCAAAAATGCTCGGGCTGCTTCTTCCTTCCCAAATGCACAACATTTGACATGTGCCCAATCAAAAACACAGCAAAAGAGTGTCGCAAAATACGGCTCAATTATCTTGTAAGGTTTTTAAATAATTCAATAAACAAATACAATCAGGATTTCAGGAGGTGAAACTTATGAAAGAAGAATACACAAAGCTTACGGTAAGCGTTGACGAGGTCGACAGCGAGGATGTTATTACTACATCAGACAGTCTTGTAGGCGGAGACCCTTGTTATGTTTGCTATATGTAATATCAATAACAGATGCAAAAGGGATAGCAGAGGTCGTAATGGCCTCTGTTCTTTTTCGTAAAATATTGCCGAATCTTTCAACTAAAAAAATCTTGATTTTTAGCATACGCTGTGATATAATATATTGCAATGCAAGTTGCCATTGCGTTCAAATAAGCGAACGGCAGGCCCTGTGCGATTGGGGCCTGTGAACCATGTCAGGCGGGGAACCGAGCAGCATTAAGCAGCGTTCCCGATGCGATACAGTAAGTCTGCCGTTCTCTTATTTGAATGAGCGCGGCTTGCTTTTTTTCTAATCCGAAGGGCAGGTGAGCAGATTGTATCAGGTACTTTACCGCAAATGGAGGCCGAAAACCTTTGAGGACGTGGCAGGTCAGGAGCATATTACCACCACGCTTAAAAACGAAATAATCGAAAACAGGCTCAACCACGCTTACCTGTTCACGGGCTCGCGAGGCACGGGCAAAACTACCTGCGCCAAAATTTTGGCTAAAGCCGCAAACTGCCTGAGTCCCAAAAACGGCAGCCCGTGCGGAGAATGCGAGATTTGCAGGGGCATCGAAAACGGCAGCGTGCTCGACATCGTTGAAATGGACGCCGCCTCTAACCGCAATATCGACGACATCCGCGATATTATTGAGGAGGTACAGTTCAAGCCTAACCGCGCGCGTTTCCGCGTTTATATTGTCGACGAGGTTCACATGCTTACGGTTCAGGCGTTCAACGCGCTTCTTAAAACCCTTGAGGAACCGCCCGAGCACGTTATTTTTATTCTTGCGACCACCGAGGTTCACAAGCTGCCGCAAACAATACTTTCGCGCTGCCAGAGATTTGATTTTCACCGTATTCCGCCGCAGGCTATCGCCGACAGGATCCTGTTTGTCGCAGGTCAGGAAAACGTGGCGCTGAGCGATGACGCCGCAATGCTTATTGCGGGCGTTGCCGACGGCGCTCTCAGAGACGCGCTCTCGCTGCTCGACCGCTGCATTGCCATAAGCGATAATATCGACGAAAAAGTAGTCCGTCAGGCGGCAGGTCTTGCCGATAAAAAGTATCTTTACGAGCTTTCCGCCTGCATTATAAATAAAAACACCGCCAAGGCGATGGAGTACATCGACCGCCTTTACGGCGAATCAATGGATATGGCGCGTCTTTGCGACGAGCTTGTTGCCCACTTCCGAGCTCTTATGCTTATAAAGTCAGTCCGCAATCCGAGAAACATCCTTGTTATGTCCGACTCGGAATTTGAGCAGGCTCAGACACTTTGCGACTACCTGTCGCTTGCGGATATTGTTTACTATATGGACGTGCTCTCTCGCGCGTATCAGCGCATGGGCCACGGCACAGGCGACCGAACCGAGCTTGAAATGGCTTTGGTAAAGCTGTCCGCTCCCGAGCTTGACAGCACAAACGAAGCGTTTGCCGCAAGGCTTACGGCGCTTGAGCGCGCCGTAAAACGCGGCATCACCGTTAAAGCCGAACAGATACCCGCTCCAGCTGAAGAAAAGGCCGGGGAACCTGTAAAAGAGAAGCCTCAAAAGGAAGCGCCGAAACCCGAGACTACAGAGCAGGAGCAGCCTAAGCCTACTCCCGAAAAAGCTCAGAAACCGAAGCAGCCCTCTGCCCCGCCTCAGCCAACAGCTCAGGCGAAAAACGTTGAGGAGCTTTACCGAAACGCAAAGCCGTTTCCGGAGTGGACAGAGGTAATTGAAGGCATGAAGTCGATTTCAAAGTCGATTTCGGCGGCGTTTGTCGGCTCGGCGGCATATGAAAGCAGCGGCTATCTGCTTATTGAGGCGAGCAACTCAATGGCGTTTGAACTGCTTCGCTACAAAAACCACAGACAGGAAATCCGCGACGTGATCCGCGACGTAACCGGCAAGGTCTACAATCTTGGACCGTACCATCCTCCCGAAAAGGAAAAAGAGGTTAAAGACCCCATGCAGCAGTTTAAAAACGCGCTCAGCGACAGCGGTATTGCGGTTGAAGAAAGCTGATCAAATACAGATTTAGAAGTTATTAATATAAAAAAGAACACGAAAGGAAGTATATATTATGAAAGCAAGATTACCCAAGGGCTACGGCAGCGGCGGCGCTAACAACATTCAGCAGCTTGCCCGTCAGGCTCAGAAAATCCAGGACGACATGGAAGCGGCTTCCGCAGAGCTTGAAGCCAAGGAATACGAGGCAGCCGCGGGCGGCGGCGCCGTAAAGGTTACCGTTACAGGCAAAATGGAGCTTACCAAGGTTGAAATTCAGCCCGAGGTTGTTGACCCCGAGGACGTTGAAATGCTCGCTGACCTTGTTATGGCGGCAACAAATGAGGCTCTAAGAACTGCGGCCAAGGAAAAAGAAGAAAGAATGGATTCCATTTCAGGCGGACTTAACATTCCGGGAATGTTTTAATTATGGCTCAATATAACGTTGCTCCGCTGGAAAATTTGGTGGATCAGTTTGAAAAAATGCCCGGTATCGGACATAAAACAGCCCAACGCCTTGCATATTATGTATTGAATCTGTCAAAAACAGAAGCGGACGCTCTCGCAAAGGCGGTTACCGACGCCCACGATAAAATTCACTACTGCAGCCGCTGCTGTAACCTCACTGACAAGGAGCTTTGCCCAGTGTGCCAAAGCCCCGTGAGGGATCACAGCGTTATCTGCGTGGTTGAAACCCCCCGTGACGCTACCGCTGTCGAGAACACCCACGAATTCAAGGGCGTTTATCATGTGCTTCACGGCGCTATTTCGCCGCTGAACGACGTCGGCCCCGACAACCTGACTATAAAACAGCTTTTGGCGCGGCTGGGCAGCGAGGATATAAGCGAAGTAATTATGGCTACTAACCCGACCGTTGAGGGCGACGCCACGGCGCTGTATATTTCAAAACTGCTCAAGCCGATGGGCGTACGCGTTACGCGCCTCGCCTACGGAATCCCCGTCGGCGGTGATTTGGAATACGCAGACGAATACACGCTGGCGAAAGCGCTGGAAGGCAGGAATGAGATCTGATGGCTTCACTGAAAACAATAGCGCAGAACAAAAAGGCGCACCACGATTATTTTATTGAGGAAAGCTATGAGGCAGGCATTGAGCTGTTCGGCACCGAGGTCAAATCTATCCGTCAGGGCAGAGTCAACCTAAAGGACAGCTGGTGCTCGATCGTAGAGGGCGAGATCTTTGTAAACGGAATGCACATATCTCCGTATGAGCAGGGCAATATCTTCAACCGCGACCCTATGCGCGTAAGGAAGCTGCTTATGCACAAAAAGGAAATCAACCGCCTTTACGGGATCGTAAAGCAGACCGGCTATTCGCTGATTCCCATAAGCCTCTACTTTAAGGACAGCAAAGTTAAAATGCAAGTCGGCCTGTGCAAGGGCAAAAAGCTCTACGACAAGCGCGAGGACATGGCAAAAAGAACCGCAAAGCGCGACATTGAGCGCGCTATTAAAGAGCAAAATCGTTAAAATGCGTAATTCGTTTTGTAATTGCGCATAATATATGGGGATGTAAAGGTTTCGACGGGGGATGCGACCCCTGATAAGCGAGCGGCGGTGCGGGACCGCCATAAAATCCGCAAACTTTAAAATAACTGACAAAAAACCAGTTTTAATGGCTGCTTGATGCAGCTCGTCTCTGCGCAGAGTACCTCGGCTGCGTAAGAGGCGTCGACCAGAGGTAAAGGTGAACAGGGCTTTGCTTCGCGTCCTGTCATCAACAAGAAGCTACCGAAACGCATAGCCTGTTGTTAGGCGCTGCGCCGGGGGAATCTTAAAATAGCAACTGCGCTCGGAGAAAGTCACGGCGAACATCTTTCGGACGCGGGTTCAACTCCCGCCATCTCCACCAGAAACGCCATGCTGACGCATGGCTCAAAGAAGAAAGAATAATGAATAAAGAATAAATAATAATCAGATGAACCCTTAGGGCGTTTCCGGTGTATTATTCACTATTCTTTATTCTTTTTTCTTTCGGGCGAATAGTACAGATCCATATCCTCGGGCTTGGCTGTGGCTACATCGTCGCTTGTATAGCCGCATTTCAATAGCGGAAGCTCTTTGTATAATTCCGAAAAAAGAATTATATCGATAAAGCATAACAACCACGCACAAAAGCTTTTCGCCGCTTGCTATCATGGCAAACGGCCGGGCATAAAGGTTCATTTTGTGATTCATAGCTGGTTCTCCTTAAAGAAAACCCCGAAAGCCGCGCAAACGAGCGGTTTTCGGGGTTTTATGCTTTAAAACATATCAATCAAGCTTGTTGCCGCAGCCTGAGCAAAAGCGGTCAACGCCCAAAACAACGGGCTTTCCGCAGTTAGAGCAGAAGCCGGGTGTTCCTTCGGTCGGCGCTGTCTGGGGCTGAACAGGTGCTCCCTGGGGCTGAACGGGCGCTGCCTGGGGCTGAACAGGCGCTCCCTGCGGAACAGCCGCTGCCTGGGGCTGGAGCGGAGTGCCGTCCTCGTTTATCGCGAACATCTCGTTATGACGAAGCGGCCCCTTGCAGTTCGGGCAGTAAACGAATCCGTCGGGGTACCACGGTCTGAAGTCGAGGTTATAGTCTGTGTATCTTACCAATGTGCGGCAGTGATAGCAGGTCTGCTGATATGTAAGCCCGCTGTGCCAAAGTGCTCTTTTAAATGCCATTATTGTTGCCTCCCTAAATACATTTATTCAAGGTTTTTATTATTTGTTGCGATTATATTTTACCATTATTGATTCGTTTTTTCAACCTGATTATTGATATTTTTATTTTGACAGTCAAGCATTTTTACCGATAAACCTTTTCAATGAATTTAAAGGCATATTCGGAAAAAGAGCGCAAAAGTGTTCCAGGATCCTGTCAAAGGATTCATCGGGACTGCGGCTGTAAACCTTTTCGGTAAAGCTGCCGCCCATAAAAGCTTCGGGTGTGGAATACTCGGCGACGCCCCAGCCGTATGGCTTGCCGAATTTATCCCTCATATACACAAAATCGCTGATAATAACATAGCCCTGTAACTGCAACCGCGTAACACAGGTATCAAAGCCCTTATTCCCGCCTTTTTTGTAGTTGCCCAGCTGCTTCAGCCGCTTTGAAATTACGGGCGCGCTGCTCTCGATCAAATCATAGAGCTGCTTATCTCTGTACGGCGCAAGACCGTCGTCGTAACGCGCGTCAAAGTCATATCCGTCGCGGCGGAAATTAGCGAAATCCGGGAACCACTCGGGGCTGATAAAGCAAGCCTTTTTCTCAAAAAACTTTCCGTAGGCACAGTACGTTTCGCGTATGACCGGACCTTTCCATTCCCATGCGCTCCACTCGCCTGTTTCGCTGTGCCACCAGCATTCCGGCACAATATGTTCCTCTATAGAAAAGCCTTCTATAGAGTTTTCAAAAAACGGAATGAAACCGTATTCATTTATAGCGCCGATAAGGTCTGCCTTGCTTTTTATTATCAAATCACTGATGCTCATAATCAACCTGTTCCCCGCAATTTTGCTTTACATACTCATATACTACATTGTTGCAAATCCGTGTTCAAGTTTCATTATTCCAAACTCCTTATTTTCTTCTCCATATATCCGCAGGTAAACGGAAAGAAATCAAACTTTTGGGTTCCGGTATGGCGGAATCCCTGTGCCAGTATATTAAGCCTCTGCCACAGACCTTCTTTAGAGATTATCGTATTGCTGAATTTGGGCTTATCTGATATAACGAAAAGTACGAAAAATATAAAAGCAAAAACAAAGGATATAACTGCAATTATACCTATTAGCTTATTATCGCTTTTAAACTCAAGAATAGATAAAAACAAGGGCACAAACAAAAACAGCATAAACCCGATAACTGAACCGGCTCCATGTATTTTTGAAGCGGCAGTTACTACATCTTTGGTTTCGTTGACGCTGAAAAAACAGGTAAAAATACAAGCACCTACAGCGAATACCGCAATAAAAACGCTAACAATAACAGAAAGCGGTTTTGACACGCTGTTATAATACTTGTATATTGCCGGAACTGCGGATAAAATCAGTACGCCTTCAATCAACATCCATATGTTAAATACTGCTCTGACCGGGCTTTGCGGATTCCCCAATGCAGAAATTGTCATCGCAGTATGGCTGTAACCATTATAAAACGGCGCGAGAATAAAAGGAATAAGCATATCTCCAAGAAGCGCAATCAGCAAAGCATGCCATCCGATTTTTACTAAGAAAGTCATTTTCATCCCCCGTTAATTATATCACATCGACAATAATTTGTTTATCAGTTTAATCAGATTTATTTTTTATATTACCGATATATTTTATAAACAAAAACAAAGCTATATAAACGACCACAAATATCGGTATAGTAATAGCTATTGTTTTTAATGCATTTATTGTTCCATTCTCCACATATGAATATATCAGCCGAATTGCAATTGTTATAATAAAACAAACTGCTATATGTAAAGGATATTTGATTTTGGATTTAATTCTGAATAATTCAAATGAGAGTCCATACAATACCGACGCAATTACCCATGTCAAAACCGATTGCATTGTATCATTAAAACCTTTATCAATCAAAAGCATAGGAACATACACCATTGTTCCAAAACCTACTGCAATAAACATATTATGAAATGCTCGATTGACATTTTTCATATTACAATTACTCCTCTATAAATCCAAGTTTATATTGATAAGATTATATCACGACAACTCCGATTTATCTAAGCTATCGGCAATTCCATTTCAGAAGTCATAGAAACAAATCCATATTTTTCATATAGTTTTCTCCCAATATCGGTCGCTTCAAGACTGATTGCGGTTACTTCATGCTCTTTTGCGTCCTGAATAAGCAAATCAAGAGTTTTTGTTGCTATTCCGTTTCTTCGGTAATCGGGTTTAGTGTACATATTCATTATATACGCTTTTTTGCCGGATGGATTATTGAATGTAGGCATTACGGTATAATAACTGATCCCGCCTGCTCCGATGAACGAATTGCCGTCAAAAATCAAATACGCTGTATGAAAACCGTTTTCCAAAGCCCTTCTGTAATAAAGATATGTTTCACTTTCAACCTCTGTCATATCAACCTCACTGTCGAGATTATTAGCAGCTCTTAACACTTCAAGCCGTGTTTTTACCAATAAATCCAAATCGTTTACGGAAGCTTTTCTGTATTCAGGTTTCATTATTCCAAACTCCTTATTTTCTTCTCCATATATCCGCAGGTAAACGGAAAGAAATCAAACTTTTGGGTTCCGGTATGGCGGAATCCCTGTGCCCGGGAAGAACGCAAAGGCTCCCAAGCTCGCACTCACTGTTTTCTTCAACCATAAGATTGTAATATCCGATCAGTTTACCGTTTTCAAAGTAACCATACATTGGGCGGTGCTGCTCATTCATCCAATGGAGTATCTTTTCCTCATTTGTCGCAAACGCCGTAAATCCGGGCGCGTTTTCAGCCGTAAAACCAAACGCGCCGGCAACAGTCATAAAGCTGTCCTTAATAACAGCTGCGCATTCGGGAATATCGCTTTTTTTGATTTCCTTTATCATATTTTCACCTAAAAACCCCGATTGATAATAAGATTATATCACGGCAACTCCGATTTGTCTATCAGTTAAACTGCATAACGAAACAGGCAACCTCATAAAGGCTGCCTGAGAAATGGTTATGTCCAAGAAAGCGTCAGTTTTTTGTTTTGATCTGCGCAATCGGCGAGGTAAAGGTTAATCAAGGTCTGATAAGGTATACCCGTTTCCTGCGCCTGCTCCTTGAAATACTCAATTACTCTGTTGTCAATATTGATCGTGATTTGTTTTTTTAGCTTTTTAGCGTAGGGGTTCTTTCTCGGATTCAAGTTTTTGATATCATATTCATCTAACATAACAATACCTCCTTTACAGGTTTTCTTCATATACACTTTGCTCTGACTTGGTTGCTTTTCTTGCGGAAATGATTCTGATGATTTCATCATCGTCACGGTAGCAATGACTGACAATACATATCTTCGATGATGCAGTTGTCCCGATTATTAAGAATCTTTCCTCCTCATAAGAATGTTCGGGATCATCAAAGAGAATTGCCCCTGTCATCGTAAAACACCGTGCTGGCTTCTTCAAAAGATATTTTATGCTTCTTGATATTGATAGCATTTTTATTATTATCCCACTCGAATTGTATCGTATCCATAATTATATTATAATTATATTATAAAGAATGTCAAGATATTTTTGCTTTTTTCTGCACCGTTTGGCGTAAGTTTTGGCGTAAGTGGCGTAAGATATTTGATTAGTCTATGGGAATAATATAAAATGCAGGCAACCAATAGCTGCCTGCTTATTTCAATCTATGCTTTTTTTAAGTAGTTATCAAGGTTTTCAAATTCTTGTTTCTTCATTTCTTTGGTAGCGTCAGTGTAGATGTTTATTGTAGTTGAAATATCTTGATGCCCCAACGTATATGCTTTATAGTGTTAGGTTTTTTACCATTATATTTTATAACACTTGTAAAAAAGGGTAATTTCAATTGAAACTACCCATTCATTATTAAGGCACTACCACACCATTTGCGATATTGCCTTAATTATATAGTTTTTAAAAACGCAACACCATTATAAATAATTTCAGCAAAGGTTAATCGTTTTCTTGGGCTCGAAATTTGTTGCCATAGTCCATGTGGTAGCTGTACAATTTTTCATTACAAATACCTGCATAAGATTATCAATACCGTTATTTTTCCATGCTTGGAGAAATTTTCTTGTCGGATGTGCAAATATTTCCTCACGCAGCGCAGGATTTTCACTAAGCTCCAGTATTCCTGTTACCCTAATCTGTACTTCTCCGCAGGAAAAACACATCTCAGCTTTCGGATTCTCCATAATTTGACGATACACATCTTTTGTAGAGGCGGTATGAAATATTATACCGTTTTCATCAGCACGAAAAAGCAGCATTCCTCTTACACGAGGCTGATCACCATCCATAGTTGCAAGGTGAAAGACGGGATTTTTGCTGATGAGTTCAAATATTTCACTTGTTGTCATTTTTATTATCCTTTCTGAATTATATTATATATGTTAATTGTAACACATCATTGACAAAACTAAATTATAATAATATATTTTCATACATATGATAGCATAATTTACAGCCTGCGCCTAACTTTTCGTCAACATCAAGTTCTCAAAGAGAGAGCAAATTGCCAATCAGACGGTTAAGTCATTTCATACCAAATATCTCATCCTGTATAAAACGCTTATTCGCCACTTCCAATCATTTCAGAAACAATTTGCGCAGCAGTTCTTACCATTTCAGGGCAAAACTTTCCAAATAGATTATTTTTTCTTGCATAGTTTTTGCCGTCTTCGGTAGCAATGTCACAACCTAGTATCTCACGGCATATATATGAACCCTTACGTTTCTCAAATTCTTCAAGAAATTGTACCGCCTTTGCGTTTCCTTCTGCGCGGCTTTCAAGGTCATTGGCATCAAACCGCCCGTACTTCATTCCAAGCACCATCAACGCTCCCGTGCAGGCGCCGCAGACCTCTCCTTTGTTCATTCCTGCACCAAAGCAAGCTCCAATTTGTAAAGCCTGTTTCTCAGAAATGCCGAATTGCTCCGAAAACGCGGCAAACACCGCCTGAGAACACATAAACTTCTGTTCAAATAATTGTACCGCCTTCATAACATTATCCATTTTTCTTTCCTCCAATAAATACATTTAAATATATTTATATAAACACCTTAGTTTAAGCCGTATCAAAGTACGGCTCGAAACTTACGCCTTATTCGCAATTCTCTCCCGAAACGTCGGTCAATTCTTTAAGGCATTCTACAGCAACTTGCAAACCCTTAGCAGAAATAGAATAATATATCCACTTGCCTTGTTTGTGTCCGACAACAATCCCCGAATCACAAAGCACCTTCATATGATGAGACATTGTTGGCTGTGATACGTTGATCTCATCATTTAGGTGACAAGCACATTTTTCACCCGATTGCAAAAGCTTTAGGATTTTAATCCTATTTTCATCGCAAAAAGCTTTGAATATTTCCGCGATTCTTTTATCTGTCATTTCCATTATATTCAACACATATTGAAATTTGTCTATATACTATTATATAGATAATCTTCTATTTGTCAAGAGGTAGATTTATTATTTATAAATAATTATAAGCTAATAAAATTTGTATAGGTTATGTAAAGCAAAATATTTCTCTTAGTGTTTTTGAAAAAACACAAATTGTAATTTTTGAGAGACTGCTTCTTCTTTATACTTCTTATATCCTAATTTTTCATACAATTGTATATTGTCAATACTTTTTGTGCTTGTGAACAGTTCATATTTTTGGTTTGGAAATTCATTTTCTATTTCTAAGAGTAGTTTTGTTCCGATTCCCTTTCTCTGCATTTTCGGATGCACCATCAGCTTGCCGATATAAACTGTTCCGTTCTTCTGATACGCTCTGACAGAACCTATAATAGACCCTTCGTCATCTACTGCTTTTAAAATAGTTCCTTTCTGAAACTCATCATATACTTCTTTTATCGTTTGCTTTAAAGGAGGAATGTCCATATTGCCGAAAAGCTTTGCTTCGCTTTGGTACGCCAAGTATTGCAATTCAAGTATTTCCTTTAAATCTTCTTTTTGTGCTTTTTTTATTAACATAACATTTCTCCAATATATAGTAAATAATGATTAATACTGTTATAGATCAAAATTTAGCTTTACACGATAGAGTTTTTACTTCAATCTTAAACACCGCAACTGAATTCAACATTTCTTTTGAATACTCATAATGATTCTTGCCTGTGAGTTGAAGCATTAGATAATTCAACCCTTTTACACGCTCCTCTTCATCATTCACTATAGAAAGAATACCATTACCTACAATACTTTGATATTGAGCTGAACAATCGCAAGCAGCTTCTGAAATCAATAGTTTATATTCCCCGTCTATTTCAAATCCAACTGATGGATTTGATTTAGCAAGTTCATATTTTCTTCCTGCCTTTGCTCCGTGAAAATAAAAAGTATGTGCTCCATTTGAATATGTATATCCGTAATTCACGGGAACAATATATACTTCGCCATTATCGATTAACCCAATTCTGATTATTTTCTGTTTTAAAATAAATTTCTCTATAACACTATTATCAGTGATTTCTCTATCGTTTCTCCTCATCTTCTACCTCCGTAAATTCCGATAAATGCTATTAAAATTATAGCACTTCGCCTTTAATTTGTCTATAGTTAAACTGCATAACAAAACAGGCAACCTCGTAATAAGGCTACCTGCGATTGCTATAATAGTAAATGCAATAAATCAGAATTTTCTTTATATACCCGTCCTTTCATAGACAAGATAATACTATAATATGAATTTTTCAAACTCAGCATTTGGCAGAGCATATTTGAAGAATTCTTCGTTTGTCATATCCTGAAAATATGTTTTTAATACTCTGCATACGCCGCCGTGACACAGCAGTAAAATGTTTTTATCTTCATATTCTTCTTTCAATTCTTCAAGCAACGGGTACACTCTTGCAGCGACCTGCATCATAGATTCTCCATTCGGATATCGATATGCAAAGTTACGTTTGTTTGAGAGAAAGTCAGGATTCTGTCTATCTGCACCTTCATAGATTCCATAATCCTGCTCAATCAGACGATTATCAATCACAACAGGCGCATTACAAATTTCAGAAATAATATTACTTGTTTGTGTCGCTCTCTTTAACGGAGAACTGATTATTAAATATATACTTTCTGTCGCTAATTTTTCGGCAAGAATTTTTGCTTGATGTTTCCCGTTTTGGGTTAAGTAAATATCTGTTCTTCCGCAAACCTGATTATGCTTGTTCCATTCTGTTTCGCCGTGTCTGGCAATGTAAATATTCATTACAATCTCCCATAAATTCTGATTTATGCTGCTAAGATTATAACACGAATACTCCGATTTGTCTATAAAATAAACAGGCAACCTCGTAAAAAGCTGCCTGTGATAGTTTGATAATATGCGGTTTTACTTATGTCATTATCATGACACGTCGGTTGATGCCGCTTCCTGCGCAGCCTTGCAGGCTTCCTGAGAGGGGCAGGTATTGCAGGCACAGTCGAAATCCGCCGGCTGAGCTTTTCCCTTCTCCTGCTTCTTCGGCTGATCGATGGATTTCATTGTCGGGAAGAGCAAAACGTCTCTGATCGCTGCCGAATCGGTGAGGAGCATTACCATGCGGTCGATGCCGTAGCCTATGCCGCCTGTCGGTGGCATACCGATTTCGAGCGCGTTGAGGAAGTCCTCGTCGGTTGTGTTTGCCTCCTCGTCGCCCTGGGCAAGAGCCTCCTCCTGAGCCTTGAAGCGCTCGCGCTGGTCGATTGGATCGTTGAGCTCGGAGTATGCGTTGCACATCTCCCAGCCGTTGATAAACATCTCGAAGCGCTCAACGTAATTGGGATCCTCGGGCTTCTTCTTGGTGAGCGGAGAGATCTCGATGGGGTGATCCATTACAAAGGTGGGCTGGATCATGTGCTCCTCGGCAAATTCCTCGAAGAACAGGCTGAGGATATCGCCCTTTTTATGTCTGTCCTCAAACTCGACGTGGTGCTCCTTGGCAACAGCCTTTGCTTCCTCGTCGGTCTTGATTTCGTTGAAGTCGACGCCGGAGTACTTCTTGACAGCGTCGATCATCGTAATGCGCTCAAACGGCTTGCCGAAGTCGATCTCGATTCCGTTGTAGGTGATTTTGGTGGTGCCGAGAACCTCCTGGCAAACGTGACGGTACATTCTCTCGGTCAGATCCATCATGCCGTTGTAGTCTGTGTATGCCTGATACAGCTCCATGAGCGTAAATTCGGGGTTGTGGCGGGTGTCTACGCCCTCATTGCGGAACACTCTGCCGATTTCATAAACGCGCTCAAGACCGCCTACGATAAGCCTTTTGAGGTAAAGCTCAAGAGAAATACGGAGCTTTAAGTCCTCGTCAAGGGCGTTGAAGTGAGTTGTAAAAGGTCTTGCCGCCGCGCCGCCCGCGTTTGCCACGAGCATCGGGGTTTCAACCTCGATAAAGCCCTGATTATCAAGGAAGCGGCGGATGCTGCTGATGATCTGCGAGCGCTTTACAAAGGTGTCCTTTACATCGGGGTTCATAATAAGGTCTACGTAGCGCTGACGGTATCTGAGGTCGGTGTTTGTAAGGCCGTGGTACTTTTCGGGCAGAGGCTTGAGCGACTTTGAGAGCATGCGCACAGCCTTGGCGTGGATCGAGATCTCGCCCATCTGTGTCTTGAAAACAAAGCCCTTTACCTC
>OMYD01000003.1 GCA_900315195.1 uncultured Eubacteriales bacterium
TTATCACCAACCAATCCTGATAATTTTATCACAACAAGCTTTGAAAAGCAAGTTTATTAACATATTTATTCCACATTCATAGAATGGCATTGAGAATTTGGAGATGATTCTATGAAAAATCTGCGCCTTTGTGATATGAAGCCAAATAACAAAGCAATAATAAATGCTGTTGACACCGACATCCCCGCCGTTAAGCATATGAAAGATATGGGAATAAATGTCGGCGAGGAGATAATCTGTCTGTTTAAAAGTCCGTTTTCAGACCCAACAGCTTATCGTGTCAACGGTATAACAATTGCGCTTAGAAAAAGTGACTGCGCAGATGTATGGGTTTCTTTGTATGAGGAAAACGGAGGAAATAATGAGCGGGTATAGTATTGCGTTGGCAGGAAATCCAAATGTCGGAAAAAGTACAATATTCAACGCGCTGACCGGATTAAAACAGCATACAGGCAACTGGACCGGCAAAACAGTTGAGCATTGCACGGGTTATTATAATTACAACCGGAACCGATATAGTATTACGGATTTGCCGGGGACATATTCTCTGTCGTCATTTTCGCGTGAGGAAGTCGTTACGCGTGACAGCCTGCTTAACGGTGATTTCAATTGTGTAGTTATTGTTCTTGATTCATGCGCGCTGAAACGCAATTTAAGGTTTGCTCTGCAAGTGCTCTCGCTATATGATAAAGCGGTTATTTGTCTGAATCTCTTTGATGAAGCTAAAAAAAGCGGACTTACAATTAAACATAAAAAACTGTCAGATTTACTGGGTGTTCCCGTTATTCCCAGCACAGCCACAAAAAAACATGGCTTAAACGAGCTTAAACGCGCTTGCGAGCGTGTTTGTGGCGTGGATTATAATTGTACTAAAACAGAGCTTTTAAAAAAATACAGCCCAATTGAGGACGATTCTGATATAATTAAGCAAGTTTTTGAAGAATGTGTGTCATTTTCAGGCGTAAACAATGTGCAAAAACGAACTGAAAAGCTCGACAAACTGCTGACATCAAAAACAACGGGAATTCCTATTATGCTGCTATTGTGCGCCGTTTTATTTTGGATTACGGCAGTCGGCGCAAATTATCCGAGCGAATGGCTCAGCGCATTTTTTGAATACCTAAAGGGTCGGCTGTATTTCTTTGCGGAAGCTGTTAAACTGCCTGCGTTTATCTCGGGGATTTTGATTGACGGAGTTTATACAACGCTTAGCTGGGTAGTTTCTGTTATGCTTCCGCCTATGGCAATATTCTTTCCGTTGTTTTCGTTGATTGAAGACGCCGGTTATCTTCCGCGAATCGCTTTTATCCTTGACAGATTCTTCGCAAATTGCGGCACGCACGGAAAGCAGAGCTTGTGTATGATGATGGGGATAGGCTGCAACGCATGCGGAGTGACAGGCTGCAGAATTATTGAAACAAAGCGAGAGCGGATTATATCGGTTCTGACAAATAACTTCATGCCATGCAACGGAAGACTTCCGATTTTGATTGCGATTTTAATGATGTATTTTGCGGGTGAGGCTTTAGGGCTTGCTTCTTCTTTTAAAGTTGCGCTGCTTTTGGTATTGATATTGGTGCTCTGTGTACTGATCAGCCTGTTAATTTCAAAGCTCCTCTCCCTCACCTTGGTTAAAGGCGAAGCGTCAGGGTTTATTCTTGAGCTTCCGCCGTATCGAAAACCGCAGGTATTGAGGACGGTATGGCGGTCATTCCTTGACAGAACAGTTTTTGTTTTGGGCAGAGCGGCAATGGTAGCTGCTCCTGCGGGAGCCGTAATTTGGCTGTGCGCAAATGTTTATATCGGAAATATCTCCATATTAAAATACTGTACCGATTTTTTTGAGCCTTTCGGAGAATTCATCGGACTTGACGGTGTAATTGTCATGGCATTTATTCTCGGCTTTTCCGCAAATGAAACCGTAATTCCGATTATTCTAATGTCATATACGGCAAGCGGCACAATGACTAACTACAGCGGATATGAACAACTATTTTCGTTTTTTTCTCATAACGGCTGGACGACTACAACCGCGGTTTGCATGATAATTATGACAATAATGCACTTCCCCTGCTCCACCACCTGCCTTACAATAAAAAAAGAAACGGGCAGTTTAAAATGGACACTTTTATCCATGGCTATACCGACAATGTGCGGCATAACACTCTGCGCGATAGTATCTCATGTAATGAAGATTTTTGTATAAAAAATACCTCTTACGGGTCTGCTTAAACCTGTAAGAGGTACAATTTTTATCCTAAATCAAACTCAGAAAAATCAAACGTGGCGAAGTAGTCCTTCGGCGTTTCAGCGCGGCGGATCAGCTTGTGTGAGCCGTCCTCGCACAAAAGCACCTCGGCGCTTCTGAGCTTACCGTTATAATTGTAGCCCATTGAAAAGCCGTGAGCTCCGGTATCATGAATGTAAATCAGGTCGCCTAAATCAATCTTTGGAAGCATACGGTCAATCGCGAACTTATCGTTGTTTTCGCAAAGACCGCCCGTTACATCATACTTATGGTCACAAGGCGCGTTTTCCTTGCCGAGAACCGTAACATGGTGATATGAACCGTACATTGCGGGACGCATAAGGTTAGCCGCACACGCGTCAAGACCGATGTATTCCTTATAGATATGTTTTTCGTGAATAGCCTTAGCTACAAGCGCACCGTAAGGCGCGAGCATGTACCTTCCGAGCTCGGTGTAAATCTCAACATCGCCCATACCTGCGGGAACAAGGATTTCATCAAACTTTTTGTGAACTCCCTCTCCGATAACATTAATATCATTCCTAAAGTCATCGGGCTTATAGTCAACGCCGATACCGCCGGAAAGGTTGACAAACTTTATATGTACACCAGTATTTTCATGCAGACGAACCGCAAGCTTAAACAGAATTGAGGCAAGCTCGGGATAATAGTCGTTGGATACAGTATTCGAAGCGAGGAACGCGTGAATGCCGAATTCTTCGGCTCCCGCGGCTTTCAGTTCAAGAAAAGCCTTTGTCATCTGTTCCTCTGTCATGCCGTATTTTGCATCACCGGGATTATCCATAACCTGGATTTTTTCCTTGCTGTCACCCAGCTTGAAAATACCGCCCGGATTATAGCGGCAGCAAATTGTCTTGGGAACGCCGCAAACCTTTTTTATAAACTCAACATGAGTATAATCGTCAAGATTAATGTTCGCGCCAAGCTCATAAGCTTTTTTCATGTCCTCAACAGGAGTTACATTGGAGCTGAACATAATGTTGCTGCCTGTAATGGAGCAGGATTCACAAAGCATAAGCTCGGTCAAGGAAGAGCAGTCCATTCCGCAGCCCTCTTCGTGTAAAATTTTCATGATATAAGGATTAGGAGTAGCCTTTACCGCAAAGTACTCCTTATAACCTTTATTCCAGCTAAATGCCTTGTAAAGCGCGCGCGCGTTATCTCTGATTCCTTTTTCGTCGTATACGTGGAACGGCGTTGGAACATCATTGATAATGTCCTTTGCCTGTTCAAGCGTCAAAAACGGCTTCTTTTCCACTGTTATTCCTCCTCGTTTATATATTCCTCAATAACCTCTTTTATATCGTCAACTCCGCTTCCGTCAATTGCGGAAAAAGGAATCAACTGAATGCCCTCATAATCCTGAAGCTCATCAAAAACCTCGCTGATACGTTTTTCATACGCGGTCTTTTTGAGCTTGTCTTTTTTGGTAAGCACAATTACAAAGGGCGCGTTGCTGTTGTAAAGAAACGACAGCATATCATAATCGTCTTTTGTGGGCTTGTGGCGGATATCAATAATCTGCACAATCAGCTTAATATTTCGCTGAGCAGACAGATACCCCTCAACCAAGTTCGCCCAACGCTCCTTTTCAGCCTTGGAAACCTTTGCGTATCCGTAGCCCGGCAGGTCCACCAGACGAAATTCCTTAAGTCGGTAAAAGTTTATAGTAGCGGTTTTGCCCGGCTGAGCGCTTACTCTCGCCAGAGCTTTTCGCTGAACCAGCTTATTAATCAGCGAAGATTTTCCAACGTTAGAATGCCCTGAAAATACAATTTCAGGCAGAGTGGATTCCGGCAGCTGATTAACGGTTCCCGCCGCAAACTCAAATGATACTTCATTAAAATTCATAGGCACCTCTTAAACGGTAGCTCGACTGATAACGTCGGTAAAATCCTCAACAGCTATAAACTTAACCTTCTCTTTAACCGCGTCGTCAAACTCGCTGATATCACGCTCATTCTGCTTAGGGATAAACACTGTGTCAATGCCGTTTTTATATGCGGCCATGCTCTTTTCCTTTAAGCCGCCAATCGGAAGCACTTTACCTCTAAGCGTAATTTCTCCCGTCATCGCGACATCGTGACGGACAGGCTTCGACGACAATGCTGAATAAATAGCCGTTGCCATTGTAATACCCGCCGACGGACCGTCTTTCGGAACAGCGCCCTCGGGAGCGTGAATATGAATATCCTTTGTTTTGTAGAAATCAGCGTCCACCCCTAAAGCCTTGGCGTGGCTGCGTATACAGGTAATTGCCGCCTTTGCCGATTCCTGCATAACATCTCCCAGCGAACCTGTCAGGACGATCTTACCCGTACCGTCCATTACGGCAACCTCTATCGGAAGCAGCTCTCCCCCGACAGACGTCCAGGCAAGACCGTTTACTACGCCGATTTCATCCTTCTTTGACAATGAGTCGGGAAGAAATTTCTTTTTCCCGAGAAGCTCTTCGACCGTTTTATCGTCAATCTTGAAGACATCCGCTTCACCGTCAAGCTTTTTAACGGCGCATTTTCTCATTAGCGACGCGATTTCACGCTCAAGATTACGAACGCCGGATTCGCGTGTATAGAAGTCAATTAAAAAGTAAATCGCTTTTTGAGTGAATTTTAATTCTTTAGAAGAAAATCCGCACATCTCAAGCTGCTTGGGTATCAGGTGCTTTTTAGCGATGTAGAACTTTTCCTCTCTTGTATAACTGTTGATTTCAATGATTTCCATTCTGTCGCGCAGGGGCGCGGGAATCATAGACATATCATTCGCGGTAGTAATAAACATTACATTTGATAAGTCAAAAGGCACGTCAATGTAATGGTCTACGAACTTATTGTTTTGCTCTATATCAAGGACCTCAAGGAGAGCCGATGTCGGGTCTCCCTTGTAGTCGCTTGCAAGCTTGTCTATTTCGTCCAGAATAAGCAGAGGATTGTTTGAGCCGGCGTTCTGGACGGCAGTCATTATTCTGCCGGGAATTGAGCCGATATAGGTTCTGCGGTGACCGCGGATTTCTGCTTCATCCTTAACGCCGCCAAGCGCTATTCTCTGGCTGTTTCTGCCGATTGCTTTGGCGATTGACTGCGCGATAGATGTTTTTCCTACACCGGGAGGACCGACAAAGCAGATAACTTGTCCCTTCTGTTTATCGCTGAGCTTTCTTACGGCAAGCTGTTCGATAATTCTGTCTTTGATTTTTTCAAGTCCGTAGTGAGTTTTGTCAAGCTCTTTACGGATTTTAGACAGAACTATCTTATCCTCTGTTGATTTGTGCCACGGCAAATCAAGAACCGTATCGAGATATGTACGTATTACCGAGGCTTCCTGGCTGCCATACGGCATTTTCATAAGTTTGCGGCATTCTTTTAACAGAACTTCTTCTGTTTTTTGCTCGAGATGAAGCTTTTCTATTTGTTCTGCGTAATCCTCGGCGTCAGCAGACGGGTCGTCCTCCTCACCGAGCTGTTCCTCGATAGCGCGCTTTTGCTCTCGCAGAAAATATATCTGTTGATTTTCGTCAATTCTGCTTTTAGCTTTCAGTTCAATTTCACGTTCAAGTTTGCTGATATATGTTTCGTCAATCAGTACATCAAGAACGGTATCAAGGCGCTGTGACGGATTAAGAATTTCTAAAATACTCTGCTTTGTCTGATAGTCAAGATACATGGTTGATGTAATGTAATCCGCCAACTCACTGGGATATTTACAGAGCGCGACTTTAAAAATGATGTCGGGAGGCATTTTTGCCGTGACATCAAGATATTTTTCAAACTGATTCTTGACAGAACGAATCATAGCCGCGTCGGAGGCCGTAAGCGGCATTTTTTCCTCTGAAAGAGGAACAAGCTCGGCAAGCATTAATTTGTTGTCAAATACAGGCGAAACCGCTTTGGCGCGGTATTTACCTTCAAGCACCACGCGGGTTACGTCATCGGGCTGCTTAAGAACCTGGACGATTTTCGCTACAACTCCTATGCCGTACAAATCAATAAGCTTTGGGTCGTTTACGACAGGATCCTTTTGAGCAGCGAGAAAAATAAGCTGATCCTCTTTCATAGCCCTGTTAATTGCGGATATGCTTTGTTTTCTGCCAACATCAAAATGTATAACTGATTTAGGAAATACAACCATACCCCGCAACGGTAAGACGGGAAGCGTCAATGTATTCGTATTATTTATTTCCATGGTTATTCCTTTCAAATTAAATAAGAAAGCGGGCAATACTACGTTGCGGCAAAAAGCCTGTAATGCAGTATCGCCCGAAAGCAGTATACAACTTACCGCTTAGGTTCCATTATGAAGCAGAACTGCGCTTAGAGCGTTTTCCAAGCTCTTTTTTTGAAAGCTTTACGGGAAATGAAGGCTTCTCTTTTTTTCGGATTATCTGAGGCTGAGCATTATCCGTTACAACTTCCTTTGTGATAATAATCTTTTCAATGGTGTTGTCGGACGGAGTCTCAAACATCAATTCTGTGAGAACACCTTCCATTATTCCTCTCAGTCCCCTGGCTCCTGTGCGCTGTTCCTGAGCTTTTTCGGCAATTGCCTTTAAAGCTTCATCTTCTATATACAGCTCAACATTGTCCAGCTCAAACAGCCTTTTGTACTGTGATACAATTGAGTTTTTTGGAACGGTAAGAATTCTTATAAGCGCATCGGTGTCGAGTCCGCTGAGCGCGGTAATTACGGGCAGTCGTCCGATTAACTCGGGAATTATGCCGTATTTTACCAAGTCGTGAGCGGTTACATCCTTCATCCAGTCTGTGGCATCAATCTGAGCCTTTGACTGAATAAGCGATTCAAAACCGATTACTGAATTTCCTTTACGCTTTTCAACAATTTTCTCTAAGCCGTCAAACGCGCCGCCGCAGATAAACAGGATGTTTTTAGTGTCAACCTGTAAGAATTCCTGCTGCGGATGCTTTCTGCCACCCTGCGGAGGAACATTAGCTACAGTTCCCTCCACAATTTTCAGCAAAGCCTGCTGAACACCCTCACCGCTAACATCGCGGGTAATTGAGGGGTTTTCAGATTTTCGGGCGATTTTATCAATTTCGTCAATATAAATTATTCCGCGCTGAGCACGCTCGATGTCGTAGTCAGCGGCCTGGATTAGTTTTAACAGAATGTTTTCAACATCCTCACCGACATAACCGGCTTCGGTCAGCGTGGTTGCGTCGGCAATCGCAAAAGGAACATCAAGCGCCTTTGCAAGTGTCTGAGCAAGCAAAGTTTTACCTACGCCTGTGGGACCAAGCAGCAATACATTGCTCTTTGAAAAATCAACGGTTTCGTCGTTGGCAAACGCGCGCTTATAGTGATTGTAAACAGCCACACTAAGCGTAATTTTTGCAGAGTCCTGACCGATGACGTATTCATCAAGTATTGCTTTGATTTCCTTTGGCTTTAAAAGCTCGGCAATTGATGGGTCGGGCGCTTTGGGCGCAAGTGTGTTCTTTTTTGTATCGCGCTCAACCTCACCTGACTGCTCAAGTATATTCATACAGAGATCTACACAGCGGTCGCAGATATAGGCGCCGTTGCCCTGAATCATGCGCAGCACCATGTCCTGCGGTTTGCCGCAAAATGAACAGTAAATCTCCTTGTCGTTGTTTTTATTAGCCATGAGTGTCCCTCACCTTATCTTTTCTCAATCACCTTATCAATCAAGCCGTATTCCATAGCCTGCTGCGCAGTCATGAAATTGTCGCGCTCGGTGTCGTTCTTAATTACATCGAGGGGCTTGCCTGTATTCTCAGAGAGAATCTGATTCAGGCGCGCTTTTATGTCAAGCATGTACTTGGTATGGATTTCCATATCGGTAGCCTGACCCTTATAGCCGCCCAAAGGCTGATGAATCATAATTGTGCTGTTGGGCAGAGCAATTCTTTTGCCCTTTGTACCTGCTGAGAGCAGGAACGCGCCCATGCTTGCCGCCATACCCATACAGATGGTGGAAACGTCGCACTTAATGTATTTCATTGTATCATAAATTGCGAATCCGTCTGTTACACTTCCGCCGGGGCTGTTGATGTAAAGACTGATGTCCTTAGTAGGATCCTGACTTTCAAGGTAAAGCAGCTGCGCCACAACAATGCTTGCGGTTGCGCTGTTTACTTCTTCATTGAGCATTACTATTCTATCGTTTAACAGGCGGGAGTAAATGTCATAAGAACGCTCGCCGCGGTTTGTTTGCTCAACAACATATGGTACCAGTGGCATAATATCAAGACCTTTCTCTTTATTTGTTGGCAGATAATCAATTATTATTCAATTATTTGATTACCGCGCTGTTCTTGACAAGGTCGAGAGCCTTCTGAACCTTAACATCTTCTGTCAAAGATTCAGCGGGAACCGCTTCCTTTACCTTGTCGATATCCATTTTGTAAGCCTCAGCCATCTTGGAGTATTCCTCGTCAAGATCAGCCTCGGTTACTTCGATGTTCTCTTTTTTGGCGATTGTTTCAAGCGCGAGCCTGAGCTTAACTCTCTTCTCGGCCTCATCTCTGTACATGCCCTTGAGAGCGTTTACATCCATACCCATGTACTGCATGTATGTCTGCATATCCATGCCCTGTGAGCGCAGACGCATCTCAAAATCTCTTACCATATCGTTGGTCTGGTTCTCGTACATAGCCTCGGGAATCTCGCCTTCGAGCAGCTCCATGAGCTTTTCTGAAATCTTATCGTCAACGTCCTTTTCAGCTTCGTCCTTAAGGCGCTTTGCGACGGTTTCCTTAAGCTCCTCTTTGTACTCTTCAAGAGTTTCCTTATCGGAAACATCCTGAACGAACTCGTCGTCAACCTCGGGAAGCTCCTTGGTTTTGATTTCGTGCAGAGTGATTTTGAACTCCGCGTCCTTGCCCTTAAGCTCCTCAGCCTGATACTCATCGGGGAACTTTACGTTGATTGAGAGTTCCTCGCCTGTCTTGTGGCCGACAATCTGTTCCTCAAAGCCGGGAATAAAGTTTCCTGAACCGAGTGAGAGGTTATAGCCCTCAGCCTTACCGCCCTCAAAAGCCACGCCGTCAACAAAGCCTTCAAAGTCGATTACAGCAGTGTCGCCGTTCTCCGCAGCTCTGTCCTCAACGGTTACGAGTCTTGAGTTTCTCTCGCGAACCTGCTCGATTTCCTTGTCGATAAGCTCGTCGGTAACCTCGGTGGATTTCTTCTCAACTTCAATACCCTTGTAGCCGTCGATTTCCATTGTGGGCTCAACAACAACCTGAGCCTTGAAGGTAAAGCCGTCCTTGCCTGCTTCAACAGCCTCAAGTGACTCTACGGCAACAATTTTAACATCTGCTTCTTTTGCAGCATCATAAAGAGCGTCAGGATAGCAATCCTGCATAGCGTCGTCATAGAAAACTTCGGTGCCGTACATCTTCTCGATGATTCTGCGGGGAGCTTTACCCTTTCTGAAGCCCTGGATGTTAATTTTCTTTACCTGCTTTTTATAAACAGCGTTAATTGCTTTTTCAAATGTTTCACCGTCAACGCTGACAACCAGCTCGTATGAATTTGCCTCTTCCTTTTTTGTGCATTCTTTCAGTGCCATTTTAAATTCCTCCATTTTAAGTTATCGATTTATTGTATCACATAATTCCCTTGAAATCAAGTTATATTGCGCGATTATCTGACTAAAACGGGCATAAATCCGACTTTATCGCAAGAAATAAGTCTGAAATCGACCCCTTTATATTCACCCTCGTAAGCAAGGCAGAAGTTTTTCTTTCCGTGAATATGTCCGTAATAGCATTTTTTAACGCCGTATTCTGTCAAAACATCCATTATTTCGGGGCATTCTACTCCCCTGTAATACGGCGGATAGTGCAGAAAAACAATCGGTTCTCCACCCAGCTTTAACGCTTCGTCAAGCGACATTCTGAGCCTTCCGACCTCACGGTTTAAAACCTTGATGTCCTCGGGTGTATCGTTTTCCAAAAACCAGCCGCGGGTTCCGCATACGGCGTATTCATCCACACAAAAAGCATTGTTGAACAGAATCTGTATTGAGTCCAGATTGTTTTTCTGTAAAAACGTGTCCATTTTGCGCTTGGTAGACCACCAATAATCGTGGTTGCCCTTCAGCAGAAGCTTTTTACCGGGCAGGCTGTGAATAAACTGAAAATCCACAAGCGTCTGCTCAAGCTTCATTGCCCAGGAAATATCTCCCGCAAGCACAACAGTGTCATCATCGCGCACAAGCTTTTTCCAGTTCTCCTCCAGCCTTTGAACATAGTCGTTCCAGCCCGAAAAAACATCCATGGGCTTATCCTCACCCAGTGACAGGTGAAGATCGCCCAAAGCGAACAATGACATTACTCGATGCCGAGAGCCGACAGAACATACTTCGGCATATCATCAACCGCTGTCACATCGCTGAATCGAGCCTTTTTATCCTTTAAGCTTGCGAGCGGAGCGGGAACCGGCATTTTAGTCAGCTCATTGAGAGCGTCTACCATGTCATACTCTGTCTCAGGCAGCTTCATATCGGGAGCAACTGCTGTGAGAACAGATTTTGAGAACTTATAAGGGCTTGCGGTTGAAGCGATTACAGCGGGAGTGTTATCCCCTGTCTTGTTTACATACTGCTCGTATACGTTTACAGCAACCGCCGTGTGAGTATCGCAGAGATAACCCTTCTGCTCAAAAAGCTTGCTGATAGTATCCTGAGTCTGCTCATCATCGCAGAACCCGCCGTAGAATTTATCGTTGATAATAGCTTTTACTTTATCACTAACCTCATACTTGCCTTCGGTTTTAAGCGCTGTCATCCACTCGTGAGTAATTTCATCGCTGTTGCCGGAGAGCTTATAGAGCAGACGCTCAAGATTGCTCGACACCAGAATATCCATTGAAGGAGACATTGTGGTATAGAACTTTCTATTTTTATCATAAACGCCTGTGTTGATAAAATCAGTAAGAACATTATTTGAGTTTGAAGCGCAGATAAACTTCGCGATCGGAAGTCCCATAAGACTCGCGTAATATGAAGCAAGAATGTTTCCGAAGTTACCTGTGGGAACTACAACATTGATTTTATCACCGAGGCTGATTTTGCCGTCGTTGACCATATCGCAGTATGCGGAAATATAGTATACAATCTGAGGAAGCAGTCTGCCCCAGTTGATGGAGTTAGCCGACGAGAAAAGCATGTTGTTCTCAGCGAGTTTTTCGGCGATTTCTGGGGTTGTAAAGATTTTCTTTACGCCGGTCTGGGCGTCGTCAAAGTTACCCTCAATAGCGCATACCGTTACGTTAGCACCCTCCTGAGTATTCATCTGGTGCTTCTGCATGGGGCTTACACCGTCAACAGGATAAAACACGATAATCTTTGTGTGTTCAACATCCTTAAAGCCCTCGAGAGCCGCCTTTCCTGTATCTCCGGATGTAGCAACCAGAATAACGGCGTCCTTACCGTCATAGGTCTTTTTCAAAGACTTGGTCAGCAGATGCGGAAGAATTTGCAGTGCCATATCCTTAAACGCGCAAGTGGGGCCGTGCCAGAGCTCCAGAATATTAAGGGGAATATTGTCAAGCTGAGAATACGCGAGAGGCGCCGGATTTGCTCCGCCGAATTTCTCTGACGTATAAGCCTTTTCAACGCACTCGTCAATTTCTTCTTTTGTAAAGTCAGTCAAGAATGCCGAGAAAACTTTTTTTGCTCTGCCTTTGTAATCCTCATTTAACAGAGCTTTAAGTGTTTCGGTATCGAATTTAGGGAATTCCTGAGGGACAAACAGTCCTCCGTCCTTTGAGATGCCCTGCGCAATCGCCTGCGCCGCGGAAACAACCTCAGACGAGTTTTGAGTGCTGTTATATAACATACAAATCTTCCTTTCTGTTGCTGTTATCTTAATAAACAACTATTTATTTTACTACAAACTTCCGTAATTGTCAAAGTTTTCAAAGAAATTCAAAGCATTATCATAAAAAATCTTTTTAATTGTTCTATCGCTGTAATGATGTCTTGAAAAACATTCATAAATATTGTTATATATTCGGCTGTTTTTAATATCATTGGGTAATATACCGCCATCAAAATCGCTGCCGAAACAGAGCGAGTCCTCGCCGCCCAAAGATAAAAAATGATCTGTGTGACGAAGAATATCGGTTAATGACGCATTATCGGGGTTAATGTTCAGAAACGCGTTATGAAAATTCAGTCCGAACAATCCTTTGCGTTTGATTATCTCCTCAATCTGGCTGTCGGAAAGATTTCGCCTATGAGACGTGATTGAGAAAGCGTTGGAATGTGACGCGACAAATGGTCTTTTGGTGTTTTCGGCAACTTCCCAAAACAGCTTCTCGCTTGCGTGGGATATGTCAATAATTATTCCGACATTCTCCATCTCACTAATCGCTTGTTTGCCGAAACAAGTTAAGCCCTGAGGATTAGTAACGTCAGCGCCGTCACCGATACAGTTGTGAGCGTTCCATGTAAGCGTCATCATCTTTACGCCAAGCTTTGAAAACTCTCTGATATTTTCAAGTTTACCGTTAAGCGCTTTTCCGTTTTCAATTGTGAAAAACGCGGTATTTGAGTTCTTTTCAACCTCATCACGGATTTGTTCACAATGCTTTATCAAATGAATATTAAGTCTGCCGCACTCGCTTTCAAGACACTTAGCAGCTTTAAATACAATCGCCTCAGCCTGACTGTCGGAAAAGCTGTCAGGCAACCAGATAGCATAGCATTGAAGCTTGTGATGATTTGGAGAATAATCAACCTGCACTTCATTTTCAGGATCATCAAGCGGAATTTGATTTATAACATGCTTATACAAGGTATCGCAGTGCAAATCAACGACGCGCATTATTTTACCCCATTTCAAAAGCGTTTTCTATGTAATTAAGATTTAATAGCTTCAAACTTTCCTTATCGGTAATAACCTCACAAACGTCAAACCTGCAATACATCTGAATGTTTTTTTCGGTAAGATACGCCTGTGCAGCTTTTATTATTCTCTGCCGCTTCCGATAATCAACCGCTTCATAAGGCTGTGTCATGGAATTATAGTGCCTTGTTTTAACCTCAACAAAGCATAATAATTCATTTTTAAGAGCTATGATATCTATCTCACCAAAAGGTTTTCTGTAATTCCTGTCAAGAATTTTAAAACCGTGTTTTTTCAGATATTTTGCGCAGTATTCCTCTCCAGCGTCACCCGTCTGTTTTTTTGAAAATAAACTCATTTTAATATCTTTCTCAAGAAACTCATTCTATGATACGGACACGGTCCGAATTCTTTAAGAGCCTCAACATGAAGCTTGGTGCCGTAGCCCTTATGCTTGTCAAAGTGATATTGCGGGTATTCCCCGGCATATTCGTACAACAGCTTGTCCCTTGAAACCTTCGCCAAAATTGAAGCGCACGCAATTGACATTGACTTGGCATCTCCTTTAATAATAAATTCGCTGTCGATCGATAAATCCGGGATGCGGTTGCCGTCTATCATGGCATAATCCGCCTTGATATCAAGTCCTTCAACAGCGCGCTTCATAGCGAGCATTGTAGCGTTGAGAATATTCATTTCCTCAATTTCCTGCACGCTCGCGTACGCTATAGAATATGATTCTGCCTCAGCCTTTATAACCTCAAATAAAGCCTCGCGCTTTTTTTCGGTCAGCTTTTTTGAGTCGTTGACGCCATCGATCACCTTCCCTTTTGGTAAAATAACCGCGGCGGCGCAAACAGGCCCCGCAAGCGGACCTCTGCCTGCCTCGTCAACTCCGCATATACTTGTATAGCCTTGTTCCAAAGCTTTTTCTTCAAATTCCAACCAATTCATTTTAATTCTCCGTTAGGCATTTCAACCGTAATTCTGCCGAGCTTTGCAGCACGAAATTCATCCAAAAGCATAATAGCCGCTCGCTCGGTGTCGATTTCTCCGCCTGAAACAAGCATACCGCGTTTTTTGCCGATAATGCTCAGGAGCTCATATGATTCAATGCTGTCAAGGTCCATGTCCTCGAGCTTGAATCTTGATATGAATTCGGCGGGTTTAAGTAATTTAAGAAAGTCAAGCAGCCTGATAGCCAGAAGCTCAATATCAATAACCTGATCCTTTACCGCTCCCGTAAAGGCAAGGTGCTCGCCGACGATTTTATCGTCGAAGCGCGGCCATAGTACACCCGGTGTATCAAGCATCTCAAGGTTTTTGCTGATTGTAAACCATTGATTACCTCGGGTAACTCCGGGACGGTCCTCAACCTTTGCCCTGTTTTGCTTGGCTATTTTATTGATAAAAGATGACTTTCCGACATTTGGAATTCCGACAATCATTATCCTCATCATGGGATTTTTCATGCCCTTGGCCTGCAATCTCTCAATTTTTTCTTTCATAACAGCATTAACCGCGGCGGGAAATTTATTCATGTTTCTGCCGCTCTTGCAGTCAACGGCAATAGCGGTAATCCCCTGTTTTGCGTAGTGGTCAATCCACATTTTTGTAGCGGTTTGATTTGCCATATCACATTTATTAAGCAGAATGACCCTGGGTTTATTCTGAATGAGCTTATTCAGGTCGGGATTACGGCTGCTTACGGGAATTCGGGCGTCAATTATTTCAGCAACCGCGTCAACAAGCTTTAGGCTTGCCTGAATCTGTCGTTTTGTTTTAGTCATGTGGCCCGGAAACCACTGAATATACTGCATATCACTCATAAAATACCTCGTTTTAAAAAAAGCTTATTTCCATATAATAGAAATAAGCTTTATGCAAAATATTAGTCGTATAAGTATCCGATATGATTAAACGGGAAAGCAACAACCTGAGCCTTACCGATAACGTTTTTAACGTCGATTAAACCGATTTTCGGATTTCTGCTGTCCATAGACACACTTCTGTTATCACCCATAACAAACAACTTATCCTTTGGAATAACAAAGCTTCCGTCATTATCAAGGGCGATTATACTTTCAATATCCTCATCACTGCCGATTCCGGAGAATGTTGTGCCTTTAATGTACGGCTCTGATAACTCTATTCCGTCAACATAAATTTTCTCGTTTTTATAATCAAGCTTAACTGTTTGACCTTCAGTTGCAATAACGCGCTTGATAATAGGCTTGGAATACTCCTGTGCGTGAGAAATAACTATTATATCGTTATTATGAGGTGTGTAAAACAGGTCGGTAACAATTACTTTATCTTGATTTGAAAGAGTATCCATCATAGATGTTCCGTCAACTTCAACTATTCGAAGAATAAAAGTCAGACAGAAAACAACAATTACAATGGCAAATATAACACAGCGAATCCAATCATAAACACCTGAAGCAGCTCCGTCCGGATTAACAACAGCAAACTTCTCTTTGTTTTTTTCTTCCGCGGTATCATCAAACACAGCTTTGAATTCCTTTTGAAACTCATCTGTGGCATCGTAATAATCGGATTTATCAATCTCTGAATCATAATCTGAGTTAAAGTCTGACGCAAGGTCAACGTCTGAAATCTCGTTCATCAAATCTTCAGAATCTTTACTCGGGTCATATTTGCTCAATATCGTCACCTGCTTTACACGACAACAGTTATTTGTAGTAAAAAAGGGAACCAAAGCAGTTCCCTTTCAGACTATTCGAGAATTACTTACGAATCTGCTCCTTAACCTTAGCAGCCTTACCAACTCTGTCACGCAGGTAGTAGAGCTTGCTTCTGCGAACCTTACCGTAACGAACAACCTTAATATCCTTTACGTTGGGAGAATGCAGCGGGAAAACTCTTTCAACGCCTACACCGTAAGCAACACGTCTGACGGTGAAGGTCTCAGCAACGCCACTGCCCTTTTTGGCAATAACAGTGCCCTCGAACATCTGAATTCTTTCTCTTTCGCCTTCGCGAATGTTTACTGATACCCTGATGGTATCACCGATGCTTAACTCAGGAGTAGTCTCTTTAACTGAGCCCGCAGCGATTGTTTTTAATGCGTCCATTTTTATCCTCCTAGATTTACCCGATATTCTTACCGATTGGCAGCGGACTATCAGCTTCATATTGAACGGCAATGCCGTTTTGTGAATCGCGTCGCGAGTAACGACGGTCTCAAACACTAAAATATAATATCATAAAAAGAAATATAATTCAAGTCTTTTTTTGAAAAACTTGAAATTATTTACTTATATTACTTAATTTGTTGATAAACTCCTTAAAATAAGGCGGTAAATCAGAAACAAATTCCATATATTCATTGGTTTTGGGATGAACAAAGCCTATTTTACGCGCGTGAAGGCACTGCCCGTTAAACGCTACTTTTTCATTTTTGACACCGTAAACAGAATCTCCTGATACCGGGTGACCTATATAGGCCATGTGAACGCGTATCTGATGAGTTCTTCCCGTCTGTAAAATGCATTTAATATGAGTGTATCCTTTATAGCGATTCAGCACCTCATAATTTGTTACCGCGTTTTTGCTGTTTTTCTCAGTAACACACATTTTTTTGCGATCAACGGGATGTCTGCCGATAGGCGCGTCAATAACTCCCCTGTCGTTCTTCAAGAAACCGAAAACAATTGCTTCATATTCACGTGTGAAAGAATGCTCTTTGATTTGCTCTGCCAGCTTTTGGTGAGATTGGTCATTCTTCGCCACAATAAGCAATCCGCTGGTATCTTTATCAATCCGATGAACAATACCCGGACGAAGTACACCGTTTATTCCAGATAAGCTGTCGCCGCAGTGCCAAAGCAAGGCGTTTACAAGCGTTCCCTCGTAATTGCCCGCTGCCGGATGAACAACCATTCCCTTTGGCTTATTGACAACCAGAAGGTCATCGTCTTCGTACACAATATCAAGCGGGATATTCTCCGCTTTTGCTTCATACGGAACAGGATCGGGAACCGTGACGCAAACAACGTCGCCGATGCACAGCTTTTGTTTTTTATTTGACAGCTTACCGTTTACAGTGACTTTTTCACTGTCAATAAGATTTACAGCCATGCTGCGCGATAGACCTATTTCAGATGATGACAAAAACTTATCCAGTCTTATGCCGTTTACGTCACAGGTAAGTTTATGCTCAGTCATGAGTCAAATCCTTTTTCTTCTCTTTTTTATCAGCGAAAAACAGCAGATATACCGCAAGAAGAATAACGCCGATTGTAATGCAGTAATCAGCAAAGTTGCACACGGGCTTAAAGAATGAAAGGCTGAGATAATCAACAACATAATTGTAACAAATACGGTCAATAAGATTGCCGATTCCCCCGCCGACAATCAGCGCGACCGTAATATAAAACAACTTGCTGTCAGGACGTTTTTTGAACATATAAAAAATAATTGCGCCAAGCATCAAAACGGTAATGACAATAAAAAGCCATTGCATACCCGAAAACATTCCAAACGCAACGCCATCGTTTCTCACATAGGTTATTCTGAAAATATCGCCCAGAACGTTTATATTCTCATTGAGCTGTACGTTATTGACAATTACAAGTTTAATTATTTGATCAATCCCCGCCAAAACCAAACCAATGGCAAGCGCGATATATGGCATAAGTAATCCTCCGTAAATATATCAATAAATCGGTGCAATATAATCACACCGATTTATCAAAAGTTTTTATTTTAAGATATCACAGCAGCGTGCGCAAAGTGTCGGGTGAGTGCTGTTTTGACCCACTGTTTTGCTGATTGCCCAGCAGCGCTCGCATTTCTCGCCTTCTGCTTTTTCCACCTTGATTTCAAGCTCTGAGCCGTTGTCCTCAATAGCTACATCGCTTACAATAAACGCCGCTGCAAGCTCGGGCTCGGCCTTCTTGAGGAAGTCAAGCTTCTCGCCTCCTGCGCAAAGAGTAACCTTTGCCTCAAGCGAGCTCTTAATCGCCTTCTCTTTAATCATAGGCTCAAGCGCTTTTTTAACATCATCTCTGAGAACGTGAATTTCGTCCCAGAACGCCATAAAGCCGTCGTCAATTGTAATGTCAAGTTTTTCAGGCATTTCGTTATAAATAACGTGCTTTTCATTGTCTGATGACGCATGAGGCATATATTTCCAGATCTCATCAGATGTATACGCAAGAATAGGCGCCAGCATACGGGTCATAGCGTTAAGAATTAAGTAAATAGCTGTCTGAGCAGCCTTGCGTGATTTGCTGTCAGCCTTTTCGGTATAAAGTCTGTCCTTGAGTACGTCAAGATAGAAATTAGACATATCAACAACGCAGAAGTTATGAATGCTGTGATAAACAATATGGAATTCATATTTGTCGTAAGCGGTCTTAACCTTATCAATCAGGTTGTTAAGCGCGGCAATTGCCCATTTATCAATAGGCAGCAGCTCGTTTAAATCAACCATTTGGGTTTCGGGATCAAAATCGGAAAGGTTGCCAAGGATGTATCTGGCGGTGTTTCTGATTTTTCTGTAAGCCTCCGAACGCTGCTTCAGAATCTCCATCGAGATGTTAACGTCAGACTGATAGTCGCAGGAAGCAACCCAAAGTCTTAAAACATCGGCGCCGAACTGCTTAATAACCTCCTGAGGTGAGATACCGTTACCGAGAGACTTACTCATCTTGCGTTTTTCCATATCAAGAATCATGCCGTGAGTAAGAACCGTCTTGTAAGGAGCAACGCCTGTAGTAGCAACCGAGGTGAGCAGTGACGACTGGAACCAACCTCTGTACTGATCGTTACCCTCAAGATACAAATCAGCCGGGAATTTAAGGTAATCACGGCGTTTACAAACCGCGGTATGTGAGGAACCGCTGTCGAACCAAACGTCCATGATATCTTTTTCTTTATCAAAAGTCTGTGATCCGCATTTGGGGCACTTAGTGCCTTCGGGAAGAATCTCTGAAGCGTCGTGATCAAACCACGCGTTGGATCCCTCTTTGCCGAAGAGGTCAGCAACCGCAAGCATAGCATCCTTATTGATATAAGGCTCGCCGCAGTCCTTGCAGTAAAAAATCGGAATAGGTACGCCCCATTTGCGCTGACGTGAGATACACCAATCTTTTCTGTCGCGGACCATGGAGGTGATTCGCTCTTTACCCCATGCGGGAATCCATTCAACGGTGTTGATGGCATCAACCGCTTCGTCCTTAAAATCATCTACAGAACAGAACCACTGATCCGTAGCGCGGAACAAAATCGGAGATTTACATCTCCAGCAATGCGGATACTGGTGGATAATCTTTTTAAGCGCAAATAAAGCGCCTGTTGCGTCAAGCTTTATAGCGATTTTTTTGTTTGCCTCATCTGTAGTAAGACCGGCAAACTCGCCAGCTTCCTCACTGAGAACACCGTCACCGTTAACGGGACAGATTACGGGAATTTCAGGATAGTTGCGGCAGACATTATAGTCGTCAACACCGTGACCGGGCGCTGTATGTACGCAGCCTGTACCGCTTTCAAGAGTTACGTGATCGCCGACAATCAGCATCGATTCGCGGTCGAGGAACGGATGCTGAGTTTTCAGATACTCCAACTCGCTGCCCTTAATTGTGGCAACAACCTCATAATCTGAGATTTCGGCTTCAGCCATAGCAGACTGATACAGATCTGTAGCCATTACATAGTATTCGTCGTTATGCTTAATAATTGAATACTCATAACGCGGGCCGACACAGATAGCAACGTTTGCGGGAAGCGTCCAAGTAGTGGTTGTCCATATTACAAAATATACCTTCGACGGGTCAATACCCATTGCGGCAAATTTTCCGAGGTCATCGGTAACCTGGAATTTAACGTAGATGGAATGGCAGGGATCCTCTGCGTACTCAATTTCAGCCTCAGCGAGCGCGGTTTTACACTCGGGGCACCAATAAACCGGCTTCAAGCCACGGTAGATATAACCCTTATCCGCCATTTCGGCAAACACCTTAATCTGTTCAGCCTCGAATTCGTGTGTTAAGGTTATGTAAGGATGATCCCATTCGCCGATCGCGCCCAAACGCTTAAACTGCTCGCGCTGGTCGTTTATATAACCGGTAACAAACTCCTCGCAGAGCTTGCGAAGCTCAACAACAGAAATATCCGCTGAGCTGCCGATACCTGCTTTTTGACGTGCTTTAAGCTCGGTGGGCAAACCGTGAGTATCCCAACCGGGAACATACGGAGATTTAAAGCCCGCCATATTTTTGTAGCGAACAATAAAATCCTTAAGTATTTTATTGAGCGCGTGGCCGAGGTGAATGTCGCCGTTTGCGTATGGAGGTCCGTCATGAAGTACAAACATAGGTTTGCCTTCATTGAGCTCCATCAGTTTTTCATATACTTTTTCATCGTCCCATTGCTTTAGCATTACGGGTTCGCTTTTCGGAAGTCCCGCACGCATAGGAAAATCGGTTTTAGGAAGATTAAGAGTAGCGTTATAATCCTTACAGTCTTTACACATATGTTTTGATCTCTCCAATTAAAAAAATATTAGAAAGGACGTTTATTCGTCTGAAACGTCATAATTATCACCGAATTTAAGGTGATTGAATTTGCCGGGGCGCTTAATGGCAACGCGGGTTGTAGCGTCGGTTACCTTAGGAGCCTCTGTCTTGGGAGCAGAAACAGGCTTAGCCTCTGTTTTAGAGTACGCGGGAGCGGAAAGGGGCTTTGTTACAGGCTCGGTATGATATTTCTCGTCAAGCTCCTTGCGGCTGTTTTCCACGTCAGCGTTTGTGGGAAGGTCGTCAATAGATTTTATGTGCTTTGTATAAAGCTCAATCAGCTCATTTCTGAGATCAACGGCATCTGACTGAAGGCGTAGATATTTTTCCTTCTCCAAAGCAGTAGTTTTGTTTGCCTCAGCAACAAGGTTCTGAGATTTTTCCTCAGCGTCTCTGATAATCTTAGCAGCCTTTTCCCTTGCCTCTTTGATGCAGGCGTCAGACATTTTCTGAGAAGTAAGCAGAGCGTTTCTGACAGTTTCCTCGTCTTCTCTGTATTCTTCCAGACGGGTAGCCAGTCTGTCAATTTTGTGCACAAGATTTGTTTTTTCTTTTTTTTGCTGTTCAAAAGTTGCGATTACCTCATCAATAAAAGCGTCAACATCCTCAGCTCTGTAACCGCCGCTGCGGGATGCTTTTCTGAAGCTTATATTTTTGATTTCATCAATTGTAAGCATTTTCTACACTCCTTATCTATAATGAATGATTGAAATTCTAATCCGGTGCTTTTTTGTTTCTCCAAGAACACCGTTAATCACATATTTGCCCTTACCCCTTATAGTAAGTACATCTTTTACTTCCGCTTGTTTGCTTGGGTTCTGGCTCTCAAAATGATTAAGAGTCACATTGCCCATTTGAATAATACGTTTTGATTTTTCACGCGATAAACCCGTGACAGCAGAGATAACCGCATCCAGCCTTAAAGACGGAACGGTATATTCCTTTTCCTCAAAGCCTCTGCCCTTCGGGAGATTATCGGTGTTTGATACAGATACCTTAACTCCGACATTACCCACTTTATATATTTGTGAAATAATATAGTCGCTGATTTCGCTATTAACGAACACAACGCAGCGTCCGTCTTCAACCAGAATATCTCCTACGGTTTCACGCTCGATACCAAGCGACATCAAAGCGCCGAGAAAATCTCTGTGAGTCAACGTGTCACTCTTTCGAAAAGCAAAGTCTAATGCCGCGATCGGAAAAGGTTTATCTTCATCAAAAAACAGACCAAGCAGTTTTCGTTCGGCAGCATCATAACCGCCGAAAAACATATATTGTTTAAAGCATATGCTGTCCAGATAAGTTTTAGCAATCGCCTGTTCCCTTTCGGTTAAGAACGGAAAGAAATACGGTTGCTGCCTCTTATTACAGAGATACACTCCGTCGTCAAGCTTGGACAGAAACAGCTTGTCATTATCAGAAGTATACGCCACTGTTCTCAAGCTCGTCCAACAGGTCGTCGCCTGTAAGGTCAACGTTGCTCGGAATAATAATATATGTATTTGTGGCTACTCTTTTAATTTTACCGTTATTGGCATAAGCGACACCACTGAGGAAGTCGAGAATTCTTCTCGCCATATCCTTATTGGTGTCCTCAAGATTAAGGACAACGGTGTGAGTCTTCATAAGTTCATCAGCGATAGAACGTGTTTCCTCGCCAAAGCGCTCGGGTTTAAAGATACCTACCTGGAGCTTTGCCGTAGCGTTAATATTTACAACCTTGCTCTTTGAAGTAGGAGCGGGCTGACGGTCGCGGTCTCTGGGAGAAGGAGTATCTACAAACTCATCCTCGCCTTCCTCAGAGTAACCGTATTCATCATACTCGTACTCATCATCGGGAGCGTCCCACATACGTTTAAATTTGTTAACAATTCCTGCCATCGTTTTGTCCTCCTGTTTTATGTATAGTTTCTCGCACCAAACAGTGCCGATCCGATACGAACCATATTTGCGCCTTCCAGAATTGCTTCATAGAAATCCGCAGACATACCCATTGAAAGGATATTCATACTTACATTATCTAATTTTTTTTCCGAAATGTCAATAAATAACTTGTGCATATTATAAAAATATTTTGAAATTTTGTGTTCATTTTCACAAATCGGGGGTATTGTCATCAATCCTTTTACGGAAATACCCTCTAATTCAGCTATTTGGCAGAGCAATTCCTCAAGATTTTCTTCAAAAACGCCGGACTTATTTTCCTCGCGGCCGATATTTACCTCCACAAGAATATCTGTTTTCTTTCCGCGCTTAACGGATTGATTGGAAATCTCACGCGCGAGCTTTACAGAATCAACAGACTGAATCAAATCAACCTTGTCAACAATCTGCCTTACCTTATTTGTCTGAAGATGACCGATAAACTGCAGAGAACAGCGGCTGAGGTCATACGCTTCATATTTTGAAAGCAGCTCCTGAACTCGGTTTTCGCCGATATGGTCAAGTCCGAGTGATATAGCGTGGTTAATAACCGCCGGATCTACGGTTTTTGTAGCTGCGAGAAAAGTAATATCCTCACGCTTTCTTCCGGACTTTTCGGCAGCCTCAGCAATACGCTCGTTTATAAATTTATAATTGTATTCCACGTCACGAAACGACTTTTCCGTCATACAAATCGTCTCCTTTCACAATTACTTTATCATAGAGTGAAATGGTTTCACCGTTAAACAGTACATTTTCCTTAGGCGAGATATCGCAAATAACGTAATCCTTAGTTGAGTATAAAATGGAAATCTGCTTAAACTGAACTTCGCTTCCGTACAGAACATATACTCCCTGCACCTTTTTGCGTTCTTTATGCGGCTTATCATTTTCGTCATAGGTTGTTTTAGATACATAGTCATCGTGAATTGCGCGTTTGCTGACACGCAGTCCCGAATAAGTGCCCATACCGATTTCAATGGGCTCATGTCTTGCTTCCAAAAGACCTTTATCCATGTAGTCGCATTCCAAAACTACAAGAGCACTGTCATCGCTCTTTTGGATTCTGCGGAGTGTTGCGGGAATTGATTCTGTTGACGCCTCGGAAAAAAGCACCGTAATTTGTCCGTCGTAAATAGACAGCTTAACAGCCTGATCCAAAGTTACCTCACAAGCAACATACCATTTTACATTACCGATAACCTTACCGGCCGTGTTGGATGGAACGGAGCTGCTGTGCATATTTTTTAAATCATCAAGTGTCATTTCGTCAATTTTTGCAAACGGATACGCGTTTTCATAGCCATCGCAAAATTCCGTAAAATAGCCCGCGTTGGGGGTCGTAACTGTGCCTATCGCGTTACCGGAGGCGTTTCTTAAAGCTTCCATCTGAGAGGTTAATGAGGAAATCTGCGAGTTAAAGTTTGTGATTTTTCCGGTCAGAAGCTGACGCTGATTTATTGAGGTTAAAAGCTTATCCGCACCTGTTTTCGCTCCGCTGATATCAAACTGATTAACCGAATACAGGTAATTAATCAGGTTGTTTTTTATACTGTTATTGATTACGTCAACACTGACAGCTCCGGTTAATGTACTTTTCTGGCTGTCTTTTAGATTATTGATGCGTTGCTCAATAGCGTCCGCGCGGCTGTTAGCGGCAGCGTCCTCCTGCTTGGAAAAAACCTTGGCAATTTCACTGTTTACCTGAACATTAGCTCCGTCGGATACGGAATATGATAACACTCCGCTTGAATTGTTCGCAATCAGCACTTCGTCCCTGATTACAAAACCTTCGGTGCTAATTGAGTCTGTAACTGACGCCTGAACGGCGTTTTCGGTTGGATACATGTCAAAGTTTGCGCTTATCAGAAGATATGTAACGTATACCAATGCAAGAATTGTAAGCGCGGCAACAAGTATTCGTTTAAAAAGTAGTTTGTCCATATAATAATCCTTTGTCTATTATAGAAACGGCTGCCGATAATAATTCTTCAAAAGAATCATAGTCATCTGCGTACAGCCAATTAATTTCTTTGTCACGGCGAAACCAGGTAAGCTGCCTTTTGGCGTACCTTCTCGTTTCGCGTTTTAGTTTTTCCACACAGTTATCAAGCGTGTCTTCACCGTTAGTATATGGAGCGAGCTCCTTGTAACCGATTGCCTTTACGGATGTAAAGCTGAGTGAAGAACTTAGAACCTGTTTTGTTTCCTCAAGCAGCCCCTGCTCAAGCATAATATCTACTCTGAGGTTAATACGATTATAAAGGTTTTCACGGTCACGATAATTCAAACCTATTTTAATAGGGTCAAACGGACTGGGAATAAGCTTTGATTGATTAATTTGTTCGGTAATTGTGGAGCCTGTTGTGTGGTAAAACTCAATTGCGCGTATAATACGTTTGGGATTCTGCTCCTTTGACAGTCTTTGAGCGGATTCGGGGTCAAATTCAGCCAGTTGTTCAATAAGCGGCTGGACGCCGTTTTTATTATACTCATCCCAAAGCAATTGTGAGAGCCTTTCATCCCGAACTGCTTCGCTGAATTGAATGTTGTTTAACAGCGAGTCAATATAAAGACCTGTTCCGCCGGCTATAATCGGCAGCTTTCCCCTGCCGCTTATATCGTAAATGCACTTTTTTGCGTCCTCTGCAAACATAGCAACCGAATATGTGCTGTCAGGCGGCAAAAAGTCTATAAGATAATGAGGAATTCCCTGCCTTTCCTCTATATCGGGTTTTGCCGTGGCAATTGACATTTCACGGTAAATTTGCATTGAATCTGCGGAAATAATCTCACCGTTAAAGTGTTTAGCCAGTTGAACTGAAAGCTTTGTTTTACCCGATGCGGTCGGTCCTACAACGGTTACGACCTTTATGGGATTATTCAAATAATCACGTCCTGCCGAATTGTCTTTCAATTTCACTTTTTTTCATAACGATCGTTATGGGTCTGCCATGAGGGCAGTAACGGATGTCGGGATTTTCCTCCAAGGTTTTCACAATATCCATAAGCTCCTGAGCGGAGTTTTTATTGCCTGCCTTAATTGCGCTGCGACAGGCGACATTGTGATAAAACCAGTTCATTTTTTCGGTAAAAATATCGTTTTTACCCTGAGATATATAGTCCGACATTTCCGTAATACAGTCAGCGATTTCAGCGGCATCAATATATTGCGGAGCGCTGCGGACAATCACAGTTGAATTCCCGAAGTCTTCAACGTCAAATGAACACTCGCGGAACATTTCAAGATTATTAATAGCAGCGTTATATTCTTCTTTGCCCAAAGTAACCGTTATCGGCTGCAGCAGAAGCTGCTCGCTCGAACCCGCTTTGTCAGCCTTGAGCTTTTCATATATAATGCGTTCATGAGCCGCGTGCTTGTCAATAAAAAGCAGCTCCATTTTCTCGTTTTCAACAATTATGTAGGTATTAAACGCCTCGCCTATATATTTCAAGCTGCTTTTTTCTGGTTTGAACAGAGTGGACTGCGGCGTTTCCTCAAACACGATTTCGGGTTTTTGCTCAGTTCCTTTTTCAACAGTATCAGTAAAGACCGCTTCTTTTTCCGGAATAAAGCTTTTGCTAAACTCAGCTTCTTTCTTTGCGGTTTTTACCGCCTGTTTTGAGAACAAATCAAACGGATTCGCACTGTCGGATAATACGGTTTCAGGAGTATTAAACGGCCCCTCGGTTTCAGGAATATCTATATCAAGCTCGGCTATCGGGTCTGGCTTTTTTATCATAGGATGAGGGGACTTAGGCATCTCATGCTTGGGCTGCTTATTTAGGATTGCATCAGCGTTGCGAAACGGATTAAAGGGCTTAATTGCCGGCGCGGAAGTTACATCAGCGGGCTTATTTGAAAAGCTTGCCTGTTTTTTAGTGTCAAACTGCATGAGCGCGGATTTGACAGCGTGATAAACAGCGTCAAATACGGGACGCTCGTTAATAAAACGAACCTCAATTTTTGAGGGATGCACATTTACGTCAATGTTTTCATACGGAAGATTAATATTCAGAACGCATGACGGAAACTTGCCGACCATTATTGAGTGCTTAAAAGCTTCTTCCAACGCCGCCATTGCTGTGCGGGATTTAACATATCTTCCGTTTATAAAGAAGTTTTGCATGTTGCGGTTTGGCCTTGCGTGAACGGGCTTTGAAACATAACCGCCTACGGTAATTGAATCCAGTTTATAATCAACGGAAATAAGCCCTCCCGCAAATTCTCTGCCAAATACTGAATAAACAGCTGAAATCAGCTTGCCGTCGCCGAATGTCTTTAGAGCCTGTTTTCCATCTCGGATATATGTAAAGGCTATATCCGGGCGAGAAAGCGCGGTTTTGTCAATTACATTTGAAACCGCGTTGCCCTCGGAAACATCTTTTTTAAGAAATTTGGCTCTGGCGGGAATGTTATAAAAAAGGTCGCGGATGACAAACGTTGTGCCCGTGGGACAACCTGCGTCATCAAAACTCACTTCCTCGCCGCCTTCTATCAAATACGAAGAACCGATATCCTCGTTTACGTTGCGTGTAATAAGCTGCAGGCGTGATACAGACGCAATGGACGCCAGCGCTTCGCCGCGAAATCCGAGAGTTGATATGCAGTCAAGGTCCTCTTGCTCTTTAACCTTGCTTGTTGCGTGGCGAAGAAAAGCAACTCTTACATCATCTTTAGCAATGCCGCAGCCGTCGTCGGTGACGCGCATAAAGGTCGTTCCGCCGTTTTTTATTTCGACGGTAATATGCTTGGCGCCCGCATCGATAGCGTTTTCAACCAGCTCCTTAATAACGGAAGCCGGACGTTCGACGACCTCGCCCGCCGCAATAAGTTCCGCGACGTGTTTGTCTAACACATTAATAACTCCCATGCTGTCACCGCCTTTCTGTTTATGTTAAATCTGTTAAAGCATTTTTTTAAGCTCGTATAATACATTCATCGCTTCAATCGGCGTAAGCGTGTTAAGATCCAGCTCCTGAAGCCTTTCAATTACAGGGCTTTGAGCCGTTGAAATAAGAGAAAGCTGCGTATCGGCAGGAGCTGAAGCCTGTGAAGGAACGGTTGCCTCGGCTTTTCCGCTTTCAAGCTCGGAAAGCACTTCTTTTGCTCTGTTTATAATTGAGTTTGGAACGCCCGCGAGCTTTGCGACTTCGATTCCGTAGCTGTCGTCAGCGCCTCCTGGGATAATTCGCCGCAAAAATGTAATATCATCGCCGCGTTTCTTAACAGCGATATTGTAGTTTTTTACGCCGTCCAGCAGCTCCTCCATTACGGTAAGCTCATGATAGTGAGTAGCAAAAAGCGTTTTTGCACCCAGCTTCTTCTTATCGGCACAAAATTCCAAAACAGCTCTCGCAATGCTCATGCCGTCAAATGTTGAGGTTCCTCTGCCTATCTCATCAAGAATAAGCAGACTTTTTGAAGTTGCGGATTTCACAATATGCGCGACCTCGTTCATCTCAACCATAAATGTTGACTGACCTGAAGCCAAGTCGTCCGACGCGCCTACGCGTGTAAAAATGCTGTCGACAATTCCTATGCGTGCCGATGAAGCGGGAACAAAGCTTCCCATCTGAGCTAGAAGCACAATAAGCGCAGTCTGGCGCATATATGTTGACTTGCCCGCCATATTAGGGCCTGTTATTATCGCTACCCTGTCCCCTTTGCTGTCAAGATTCACATCATTAGGGACAAACGGAGCATCCTTGAGGAGCGTCTCAACAACGGGATGACGCGCGTCTTTTATATAAATCGCGCTGGACTGAGTAACATCGGGACGTACATATCTGTTGTCGGAAGCGACATTGGCTAGCGAGTTGATTACGTCGAGCGCCGCAATCGCCCTAGCGGTTTTTTGAATACGCTCAAGGTTTTCAGCGACAGTGACGCGGATTCCGTCAAAAATAGCGTACTCCATCGAAACGCTTCTGTCTTTAGCGCCCAGAATTCTGGATTCAATTTCTTTTAAATCGGGTGTTATGTACCGCTCGCAGTTTGTAAGCGTCTGTTTGCGGATGTAATTATCGGGAACCTGAGATTTATAAGAATTGGTTACCTCAATATAATAACCGAAAACCTTGTTATAACCTACCCTGAGCTTTGGAATACCCGTTTTCTCGCGTTCTTCCGCTTCAATTCTCGCCAGAATATCCTTTGAGTTTGTCATGTCTGAGATAACAACGTCAAGCTCCTGATTGTAGCCCTGCTTTATCATACCTCCCTCACGAACGGTAAAGGGAGGGTTAGCGACAATAGCGCTGTCAATCAAAGTGTGAATATCCTCAAGCGTATCAAGACTTTTATATACAAGCCTTAAATGAGAAGATCGGCAGTCTGAAATAAGCGTTGCAATTTCAGGAAGATTCTCTACCGCGGAGCATAATGAGCGTAAATCTCGGGCATTAGCCGAGCCGTAGACAATTCTCGTCATCAGGCGCTCAATATCAAATATGCCCGTAAGCGCTTCGGTTATTTCAAGCCTTAAAACATTGTTGTTTACAAGCTCCTCAACAGCCGACTGACGGTTGTTGATTTTTGAGATATTCATCAGCGGATGTTCAAGCCATGAACGGATGAGGCGCTTTCCCATCGCTGTTTTTGTTTTGTCAATAACCCACAAAAGTGAGCCGCGCTTTTCCTTGGTAAGCATTGTCTGAGTAAGCTCAAGGTTGCGCTGTGTGTTAAAATCAAGCCGCAAATACTGCGATTCTGAGTAAAGCTCAATGTGGCTGATGCGCTCAAGGCCTGACATCTGGGTTTCTTTTAGATAGTTAATGAGCGCTCCGACCGCAGAGATGAGAACATGCTTTTCTTTAACATCGTTATACTCCGCTCCGAATTGGTCAAGCACGGTTTGAGAACATAAATTAAAATCAAATTTGCTGTCCTCAAGCATTTCTACGCCTGCCGAGAGCTTTGTTTTTATGAAGAACGGCAGGGATTTGATTTTAATTACATCGCCGCCGATGAGAATTTCACGCGGACTGTAGGACGAAAGCTGATTTGTCAAAATATTTACGGAGTCTTTACCTGATATTTCGGTAGCGTATAATTCTCCTGTAGAAATATCACAGAAACACAGCCCAATAACCTTTTCGGCGGAAAACATACAACAAATATAGTTGTTTTTCCCTTCCTCAAGCATACTCTGCTCTATGACGGTTCCCGGGGTAATTACACGGATAATATCACGTTTTACAAGCCCCTTTGCAGCCTTCGGATCCTCGGTCTGCTCACAAATCGCGACCTTATAACCCTTTGCAACAAGGCGTGCAATATAGCCCTCGCAGCTGTGAAACGGTACGCCGCACATCGGCGCACGCTCTGCTTGTCCGCAATCTCTGCCTGTAAGTGTGAGTTCCAGCTCTTTTGAAGCGATTTTCGCGTCCTCGTAAAACATCTCATAGAAATCGCCGAGGCGATAAAACAGAATACAATCCTTATTTGCTTCTTTAATTTCAAAATACTGTTTCATCATAGGTGACAGTTCAGCCAAATTCTCACACCCTTTCATCAAATGGTTTTATTCTTTATGAGCAGCCGCCGCAGGTGCTGCAGCTTCCCGTGCAGTCGGCAGCGTCTGCCGTTTCGGGATCCGCACCCTGAGCGCACTGCTGAATAATGGCGCTGACACGGTTGAGAACCGCGTCAAACGCGGATTTTGCGTCGTTATACGCAATCATATTTTCGTTTGACATAATCTTGGAATAAACTTCGCGCATTTCCTTGTTTGCCTGAGTGAGCTTTTCCTGATCTCTGTCTTTTTTACCGGCTTCATCGTTGATAATCATTCTTTTAAGATTGAACTCACCGATGAGCTGCTGAAGCTCTGTATCAGCGTCAGCAACATGCTGGGCGTTCTGCCAGTTAATATAAGTTTCCTCCTGCTGGAGGGCTTTGCCTAATTCTCTTGCCATTGTTATAATATCCATTTATTATTCCTCCGTTTTCAGCTCGCCTTTGAGAATCCAGTTGCGAGCTTTGGTAATAGTGACATTTTGAAATGTGCCGATTAAATCTTCATTGCCGTCTAGCTCAACAATAATATTTCCGCTTGTGCGGGCGTTAAGCTCACCTGTTTTTTCTTTAACGCCTTCAATAAGAACGTGCTCTGTCTGACCGACCATTGAGGAGCATCGCTTAGCGGCAATTTCCTCCTGAACGTCAAGCAGCTCCCGGAACCACTTTCCTTTTTCCTCAGGGGAAATCGGATCGTCATATTTTTCGGCGGGAGTTCCTTTTCTTGGTGAAAAGATAAAGGTAAACAATGATGTGAACTCAACCTCTCTAATCAGCGAGAGCGTCTGTTTAAAATCCTCGTAGGTTTCACCCGGAAAACCAACGATAATATCGCTTGTTAAGGAAACATTTTCAATGCGCTCCTTAGCGTAATTGACGGTTTCCAAGTACTTTTTGCGGTCATAGTGGCGGTTCATGGCTTTAAGAATTCTGTCTGAACCGCTCTGAAACGGCAAATGTAAGTGCTTGCTGATATGACGGCTGTCAGCTATAGTGTCAATTAGTTCCTTTGAGCAGTCTTTAGGGTGCGAAGTCATAAAACGCAGCCAGTAGTCGCCGTCAATGCTGTCAATCTCGCTTATCAGCCGGGCAAAGCTAATAGGTGTTTCAAGAGTTTTACCATATGAGTTTACATTCTGGCCGAGAAGTGTGATATCCTTGTAGCCGCTCTGAATCATCCGGCGCGCTTCTGAAAGGATTACGTCCTTTTCCCTGCTGCGTTCTCTGCCGCGCACATAAGGAACAATGCAATAGGTACAGAAATTATTGCAACCGTACATAATCGGAAGCCAGCCTTTAAAGCTGCCGTCTCTGCGTACAGGATAGCCCTCGTAAAGCTTTTTGTCATCGTTACCACGCTCAAACACGCGTCTGCCGTCAACAAGAGCCGAATAATAAAGCTCGGGGAAATGATGAAGTGAATGTGTTCCGAAAACAAGATTCACAAACGGAAAGCTATTATAAATCCTATTTGCGACATGCTCCTGTTCCATCATGCAGCCGCAAAGCGCTATAAGAATTTGAGGATGTTTTCTCTTGATGTTTTTCAGAGCGCCCACATTTCCGAAAACCCTGTCCTCGGCGTGTTCGCGTACGGCGCAGGTATTAAACAGAATAAAGTCGGCGTCATCTGGAGTATCGGTAAAATCAAAACCCGATTGACTTAACATTCCCTTAATTTTTTCGCTGTCAGCCACATTCTGCTGGCAACCGTAGGTGCGAACAAATGCCAGCGGCTTTTCGCCGTGCTTGCGGATTTCCATTATTTCGGCAATCAAATTCATGTATTCAAACTGCTTTTCAGAGATGGATTCCGCTTTGATAGTATTACCCAACAAATAAACACCTACTCACCCATTTTGATTAACTGAATAATTATATCATATTTAAGAAGCTATTTCAATATGTTTTTACACAATATTTCGACTTTTTCAGCGAATCGGCGTAAAATATCCACCATATGTTGTGGGAATTTCTCCTACAACCACAGATTGAGCGATTTCATAATCCGATGTAAAGGTGAGCGTATCATCATAGTCAACGGATGCGGTAACAATTTCGGAAGTTACTATCAGACGAATATGGTGAATAGTCTGATTGATTCCCGCCTCCTCAAAGCTGCTCACAAGCTCTGCCGAAAAGCTGCCTGTAAGGCAATAGCTAAGCGGAACTTTAGGGCCGTAGTTAGCTATAAGACTAAGCCCCGTAAAAGCTCCTAAAGGAATATGCATAACGCTGTTTTTTATTTTTTCTATCTCATTTTCTGCCGCGCTTACAACCGAGTTCTTAAAAGCGTTTATCTTTGCGGCGTTTGTTTCTATAGCGCTAACTTTGCTTCCGCTATATTGAATAGTCGCGAAATCATTATAGGTGTACCCGCCCTGTCCGAGGACATCCTCAACAGCTATGCCTATGCATTTTGTAGTTTCCTGACGGGCAAAAGCCGGAAAATAGTTTTTGCTGAAATTTGAAATCTGTTTTTCAAAGCCTCTGACCATAAAAAAAACAAGCAAAAGAAAAATTGAAACACGTATTAATCGCTTATGCTTTTTAAAAAAATGCTTTCGTTTAAGCTTTTGAGCAACCAAAAAAACACCCCTTGTCATTCTACACAAGGGGTGCTTGATGGTGATTATTATTCGTTGTCGCAGTTATTTTTATAATCGCAGGAATCGCAATCAAAATCGCAGTCTTCTTCATCGTTGAAGAGGTCTGAAAAATCGAACTCAAGCGTTTCGCCGCAGTTGGGGCAATTGATTTCGCCTTCGAGGAGAACATCTTCGGAAACGTTTATTTTTTCGCCGCATGAATCGCAGGTTACCTCGTAAAAAGGCTCCTCTTCATCATCAAAGTCATCGAAATCATCGTAATCTTCGTCATCGTCGTCAAAGAGCTCATCTTCAACATCCGCCAGATCCTGATCAATTTCGTCGACCTCTTCGCTGAGCTCGTCATACAGCTCCTCTAAATCCTTAACATCATAAGCGATATCGTCAAGAAGGTCTATAATAGCGTTGATAACCTTAACCTCGGGCTTGCTTTCATCAAGGGAAAGACCCTCGGTAAGTCCTTTGATATAAGCGATTTTTTCGGTTAAATTCATATCTTTCTCCTAAATTATGCTCTGCCCATGTACTCGCCTGTACGGGTATCAATCTGAATAACCTCGCCCTCATCGATAAAGAGCGGAACCTTGATTTCTGCGCCTGTTTCAAGAGTGGCGGGCTTTGTAGCGTTGGTAGCGGTATCGCCCTTAAAGCCGGGATCAGTCTTGGTAACTGTCAGCTCAACAAAGTTGGGCGGCTCAACGCCGAATACGTTGCCCTTGTAGGACAAAATCTTACATACCATGTTCTCCTTAACAAACTTGAAGTTGTCGCCGAGAACAGCCTTGTTAATGGGAATCTGCTCCCAAGTCTCAGTGTCCATGAAGTAATAGAGGTCGCCGTCTGAGTAGCTGTACTCCATGTCCTTTCTCTCAATGAAAGCGGTGGGATATTTGTCGTTGGGGTTGAAGGTCTTTTCAACCACAGCGCCTGTAATTACGTTTCTGATTTTAGTTCTGACAAACGCAGCGCCCTTTCCCGGTTTAACGTGCTGGAATTCGATGATGGAAACAACCTGTCCATCCATTTCGAATGTTACGCCGTTTCTGAAATCACCTGCTGAAATCATTTTAATTACCTCCTGTTTTATGTAATACAACTCTAGGTTAAAATTATTATACCTAATATTGGGAAAAAATGCAAGTACTTTATAGAATTAACAATTCTTTGGGTAAATTTACAAAATTATAATAACCGTTTTCGGTTACGCAAACCATGTCCTCAATACGAACGCCGAATTTGTTAGGCAAATATATGCCTGGTTCATCGGTAATTATCATTCCCGGTTGTAATATCGTATCGCTCTTTGCAGAAACAAACGGAAGCTCGTGAATATCAAGACCTACGCCGTGACCGGTTGAGTGGCCAAAGTTTACTCCATATCCATTCTGCTCTATTATATCACGCGCTGTCTTATCGACGTCGCTGCATTTTACATTCGGGCGAATTATTTCAAGCGCAGAAAGCTGAGCTTTCAGGACAATTTCGTATATTTCCCGCATTTCATCGGTGGCAAAGCCCACGGCAACTGTTCGCGTGGTATCGCTGTGATAGCCGTCGTATATCGCACCGAAATCACATGTAAAGAAATCGCCTGCCTGAACCTTTTCATCCGAGGGGACTCCGTGAGGAAGAGAAGTCTTTTTGCCTGTAACAGTAATCAAATCAAAGGAAATATCCTCTGCCCCGCCAAGCTTCATCTCAAACTCAAGCCGCGCCGCAAGCTCGCGCTCGCTTACCCCCGGCTTCAGGAAATTAAGCATTTCAAGATACGCTTTTTCAGCAATTCTCTGGGCTTTCTCTATTTTTTCAATTTCTGTTTTATCTTTTATTATGCGGATATTACCGATTTTTTTGTCTAGAGAACCGTCAGCTTTAAAATCAATGCCATGCTCCGACATAGTCTTTTTAAAAAACTGAAAACGGCTTACGGTAAGATTATTGGCTTCCGCTAAAACATAAACAATCTGTTCAGAACCCAGAACATCAAGCACGCTTTCTGAGAGCTTTTGAAAACAGATAACCTTACAGCCCCGCGCTTTATTCTGCGCCGCCTCAAAATAGCGGAAATCCACCAAGAGAGCCGCGCTGTTTTGTGTGACAACAAGGTATCCTTCGCTGTGAAAAAAGCCTGTAAAATACCCGATATTCACTTCATTTGACAAAAACAGTGCCTCTTTTTTGTCGGAAATAAGCGTTCTTAGTGTGTTAATTCTTTTTTCGAATAATTCGTTCATTTCAAAATGTCCTTTAAAGCGGCAATTGCCAGAAAATAGCTTTGCTTTCCAAAACCCGCAATCTGGCCTACACATACGGGCGCAATTACGGAATGGTGACGAAACTCCTCGCGGGCATGGATATTTGACATATGCACTTCAACATAAGGAATACTAACCGAAGCGATCGCGTCACGCAGAGCGTAGCTGTAATGCGTCAGCGCTCCGGCGTTTATTACCGCGCCGTCAAACTCGGTGAGTGATTCGTGGATCTTGTCAATAAGGTCGCCCTCATGATTTGACTGGTACACCTCAGCCTCAAAACCGTTTTTCTCGGCGCAGAGAAGTATTTCCTCGGAAATAGTATCCGCGGTTTCTGTACCGTATACGCCCTTTTCCCTGATTCCGACCATATTAAGGTTGGGACCAAGCATAATCAGTATTCTTTTCATAAAATCACCCCATACAAAAAGCGGACAGTTGCCCTGTCCGCCTGTTTGATTATCTGTATTTGCGTTTACGAGCCGCTTCAGATTTCTTTTTGCGCTTTACCGAAGGTTTTTCGTAAGCTTCTCTTTTACGTACTTCAGCAATAACACCAGCTCTGGCACACTGCTTCTTGAAACGTCTTAAAGCGCTTTCAAGAGATTCATTCTCTTTTAATCTAATCTCTGCCATCTATCTTCCCTCCCATCTGCCATAAGGCATGGGTAATTTGCATAATTTGCAAGGCTATTATACAATATGTAGCTAATATTGTCAATAGAAATGTAGAAATTTAGAAGAATTTTATTTATTTGGGTTTTACAACAAGGTTTACAAGCTTTTTAGGAACAACAATTTGCTTAATTACTGTCATATTGTCGATTGCAGCCTGTACTTTCTCGTCAGATTTCGCAAGACTGAGCATCTCGTCTTTAGAAGCGTCAACGGGAACATTAAGCTTTGCCTTGATTCTTCCGTTGACCTGAACAACGATTTCAACGCTCTCCTCAACGCACTTTGACTCGTCATACTCGGGCCACTGAGCTTGAGCCAGAATTCCGTCGCCGAGATTATTCGCCTCGTAAACTTCCTCAGTAATGTGCGGAGCGAAGGGATTGAGCAGAATTGAGAAAATGCGCAGTTCTTCCCTGTTTACGGTCTTAACATTGGAAATATCGTTAATAAGCCCCATTAACGCGGCTATCGCGGTATTAAACTTGATATTCTCAATATCGTCGCCGACCTTTTTGATTGTCTTGTGGAACGCGCTCTCAAGCTCTGGGCGGATTGTATCGCCGTCAATCAGATTGTTCTGGAGGTTCCAGAAACGCTCAAGGAAGCGGCGGCAGCCGCGAATGCTCGCCTGGCTCCAGGGAGCCGCCTTTTCAAAGTCGCCGATGAACATTTCATAAAGGCGCATTGTGTCAGCTCCGTATTCGTTTACGATATCGTCGGGGTTTACTACGTTGCCGCGGGACTTACTCATTTTCTCGCCGTTCTCACCCAAAATCATACCGTGCGATGTGCGCTTTGCGTAAGGCTCGGGAGTGGGAACAACGCCGATGTCAAAGAGGAATTTATGCCAGAAACGGCTGTAAAGCAGGTGAAGCGTTGTGTGCTCCATACCGCCGTTATACCAGTCAACGGGCGACCAGTAGTTGAGGGCTTCCTTGGAAGCGAGAGCCTCGGTGTTGTGGGGATCCATATAGCGCAGATAATACCACGAGGAACCTGCCCACTGCGGCATTGTATCGGTTTCGCGCATAGCGTCGCCGCCGCACTTGGGGCACTTAGTCTTAATCCAGTCGGTCATGTTGGCAAGCGGAGACTCACCCGTATCGGTAGGCTCATATGATTCAACCATGGGAAGTCTCAGTGGCAGCTCGCTTTCGTCAATCGGAACATAGCCGCACTTGTCGCAGTGAACGATCGGAATAGGCTCGCCCCAGTAACGCTGACGTGAGAATACCCAGTCACGCAGCTTATAGTTAACCTTTGAGTGGCCCTTGCCCTCTTTTGTGAGCCAGTCAATAATTTTAACCTTTGCCTCATCAACGGTAAGTCCGTCGAGCATACCCGAGTTTACCATTACACCTGTAGCGCAGTCTGTAAAGGCTTCTTCCATAACGTTTCCGCCTTTTACAACCTCAATGATGGGAAGGTCAAATTTCTTAGCGAACTCCCAGTCACGGGTATCGTGCGCGGGAACCGCCATAATAGCTCCTGTACCGTAAGAAACCAGAACATAGTCGGAAATAAAGATCGGGATTTCCTTGTTGTTAACGGGATTAATCGCGCTTACGCCCTCAAGCTTAACGCCTGTCTTATCCTTGGCAACCTCAGTTCGCTCAAAATCAGACTTTCTTGCGGCAGCCGCCTGATAAGCGCGGATCTCATCCATGTTCTGAAGCTTGTCAGCCCATTTTTCGATAAGCGGATGTTCGGGAGAGATAACCATATATGTAGCGCCGTAAAGTGTGTCGGCACGTGTTGTGTAAACTGTCAGGGTGTCGCCTGTTGTAGCGGTGAAGTCGACCTCGGCGCCCGTACTTCTGCCAATCCAGTTTTTCTGCTGAGCCTTAACGCGCTCGGGATAATTAACCAGATCAAGGTCGTTGATAAGGCGGTCTGCATACTCGGTAATTTTAAGCATCCACTGGGATTTAACCTTATGAACAACTTCGCTTCCGCAGCGCTCGCAAACGCCGTTTACAACTTCCTCATTTGCGAGAACGCATTTACATGAAGTGCACCAGTTTACGTTCATCTCTTTTTTGTAAGCGAGGTTATGCTTAAAGAGCTGAATGAAAATCCACTGGGTCCACTTGTAGTATTCGGGATCGGTTGTATTAACTTCACGGCTCCAGTCGAACGAGATGCCAAGCGACTGAATCTGCTTTTTAAAACGCGCGATATTGTTTTTAGTAACGATTTCAGGGTGAATGTGGTTTTTGATAGCGTAGTTTTCGGTGGGCAGACCAAAAGCGTCCCAGCCGATAGGATAAAGCACATTAAGACCCTGTAATCTCTTTTTTCTGGCAACCGTGTCAAGCGCGGTGTAAGGACGCGGATGTCCTACATGAAGTCCCTGACCCGACGGATAAGGGAATTCGATCAAGGCGTAAAACTTTTCCTTTGAAGCGTCGTCGCTTGCGTGGAATACACCCTTTTTCTCCCAAATTTTTTGCCATTTAGGCTCAATAGCCTGATGATTGTATTTCAAGTAAATCCCTCCATGAGATAATATCTTAGTTTTCGGTAACAACTTCGGCCAAATCAACGGGTTTACCGTCCTGCCACATTCTGTCAAGGTCGTAAAACTCGCGAGCCTCATTGTCAAACACATTGACGATTACGTCGATATAGTCAAGCAGAATCCATGTGTTCGAGCGGTAGCCCTCGATGTGACTAACCGATATTCCTGCCTTGTCAAGCTGATACTCAACCTCATCGGCAAGCGCCTTAACGTGAGTAGAGCTGCTGCCTGTGGCGATAACCATGTAATCGGCAAGCACTGAAATATCGCTGATTTCAATAACCTGTATATCAATGCCCTTTTTGCTGTCCATTGCCTTGACTGCAAGCAGGGCGGTTTCCAATGATGTCATATTATTTTCCTTTCCTGTTTAAAACAAGCTCGTTGTAACAAAATAGCTGGTCGGGATGAATTGCGGCCTCTTTTGAAGAAAGATTCTGCAGTGTGAACTGACAACTGAAAATCATCGCCTCTTCCAAGCTTTTTCGAGACTTTTCTCGCATGATATCCGCGCCGTTATAACTGCGCTCTTTGGAAGTGTAGTCCGCGGTATAAATAATTTTTTCAAGCAAAGACATACCCGCTCTTCCTGTGGTATGGTAACGGATAGCGTTTATTATGTCGATGTCGGTAATATCAAGCTTTGTCATGACATAAACGCTGCCGCTTATGGAATGCCAAAGCTTCGGCGCGTTTTTCTGAACATCGTCTAAGATTATACCACCGTCAAGGATAATTTGCAACTGTTCTTCATGCGGTATTTCCTTTGTAATGTCGTGAAGAATTCCCGCGGTATATGCCTTTTTCTCGTCACAGCCGTATAGTTTCGCTAGGATAACCGCCTCTTCAGCCACATTAAGGCTGTGGGTGTAACGGTAATCCCCCATCATTTTTCGAATAAATTTAGGGTAATCGCTTGCTTTCACACAATCACTTCCCATTATCATTTTTTTGATTTAGGCAGAGTTATTACGGGATCGTCGGGATTCGGGCGGTACAGCACAAATTTTGAACCGATTACCTGAACCACATCAGCACCGCACTTCTCGGCAAGTAAATCAGCGCATTCACGGGCGGTATACGCACTGCTTTCAAGGCGCTTTCCCTTAATAAGCTCACGCGCGGTAAGAGCAGTGTCAGCCTGCATGATTATATTATCGGTAATTTCGCCCTTACCTATTATGAGAATAGTTTCCAGATTATTTGCCAAGCCTCTGAGATAGGCTCTTTGTTTACTGTTTAACATATTTTATCCTTTCAAATACTCTTCCAGTTTTGTTTTAAGCGCTCTAAGCGCTTTGCCGCGGTGACTTACCTTATCCTTTTCCTCAGCGGTGAGCTGAGCAAAGGTTTTGTCGCCCTGCATAAAAATAGGATCGTAGCCGAATCCGCCGTCGCCTATAAACTCGTAACCGATTGTGCCCTCGCAGATTTCTTCGATTTCAATCTTGCTTCCGTCAGGTAAAATGCAGCAAATGGCGCATGTATAATGCGCTCCTCGCTCTCCCTCGGGGACGTTTTCCATTTCATCAAGAATCCGCTGAGTTCTGTCCTCATCGGTAACACAAAGCTCGGGACAATATCGCGCAGAAAAAATTCCCGGTCTGCCGCCCAGAGCGTCAACACATATTCCCGAATCGTCGGCGACTGCGGGCATACCTGTTTTTTCAAAAGCCGCGTTTGCTTTTAAAAACGCGTTTTCCAAGAATGTAGTTCCTGTTTCATCAACATCGTCAAGAACAACGCCTGCTTCCTTGGCGGAAACGGCCTCTATTCCCAGTGGATTAAGGATACGCTCAAGCTCAACAAGCTTTTTTGCGTTATTGGTAGCTATAATAAACTTCATAATTAGTTTTACTCCGTGTCATTTGATTCAAACAGCGCGCGCGCGAAATCCTGCGCGTCAAACGGCTGCAGGTCGTCAATCTGTTCGCCTACGCCGATATACTTTACGGGGATTCCCAGGCCGTCTTTAATAGCCAGAACAACGCCGCCCTTTGCGGTACCGTCAAGCTTTGTCAGAACGATACCCGTAATGCCCGTAGCCTGTCTGAACTGCTCAGCCTGATTAACGGCGTTTTGTCCTGTTGTAGCGTCAAGAACAAGGAGCTTTTCCTTCGCCGCGTCGGGAAGCTCACGGTCGATTACCCGGTTGATTTTAGCAAGCTCATCCATTAAATGCTTTTTATTGTGAAGTCTGCCTGCGGTGTCGCAAATAATTACATCGGCACCCCTCGCCTTAGCGGCGGCGATTGCGTCAAAAATAACAGCCGCGGGGTCGCTGCCCTCTTTGTTCTTGATGATCTCGCAGCCCGCGCGCTGAGCCCAGATATCGAGCTGGTCAATTGCCGCGGCGCGGAAGGTATCGGCAGCGGCAAGAATAACACGCTTGCCCTGATTTGAAAGCTGCTTTGCGAGCTTGCCGATTGTTGTGGTTTTTCCGACGCCGTTTACGCCGATAACGAGAATGATTGAAGGAGAAGTTGAAATATCGAGTTCCTCGCCGCCTGAGAGCATCTCGGTAATTATTTCCTGAAGCAGACCGTTGATTTCAGACGGATCTGTGATACCGTTTTTCTTTACACGAACGCGAAGCTCATCGCAGATTTTTTCCGCGGTTGGAACGCCGACGTCACCCATTACAAGCAGCTCCTCAAGCTCTTCAAAAAGCTCCTCGTCAATTTTTGTAAAGGATTTGAGCATGGAGTCAATCTGACCCATGACCGCCTTTCTGGTCTTTTTTAATCCTTCTTTTATTTTACTGAACAGTCCCATAATATCAGTCCTTTAATTAGATTTAATTCCAAGCTTTTCGGCAACCTCCGTTGAGCGCAGCTCAAGAAGCTTTGAAATACCCTCATCCTGCATTGTTACGCCGTAAAGCACATCGGCTTCTTCCATGGTGCCTCGGCGGTGAGTAATAAGAATAAACTGAGTTTTGTCGGTAAGTCTTCTAAGATAGCTTGCAAAACGGTTTACGTTTACGTCGTCAAGCGCCGCCTCTATTTCGTCCATTACGCAGAACGGAGCGGGACGAACCTTCATAATAGCAAAGTACAGCGCGATTGCGACAAGCGCCTTTTCACCGCCCGACAGCGCGTCGAGATGTACCACAATTTTGCCGGGCGGATGAACGATGATATCAATTCCGCTGGTGAGAATGTTCTCGGGATCAGCCAGCGAAAGCGAAGCAGTACCGCCTCCGAACAGCTCCTTGAACGTGAAGGTAAAGTTGCGGTTGATCTGCTCAAAGCTTTCGACAAATACCTCTTTCATCTGCTTTGTGAGCGAGGTAATCAGGCGTTCGATTTCATTCTTTGACTTCTCAACGTCCTTGACCTGAACGCTCAAAAACTCATAGCGTTCAGATACTTCTTTATACTCATCAATTGCCGAAACATTGACGCTTCCCAGAGAGCGTATACTCTGTTTAAGACTGTTAAGGCGCTTTTGCGCCGCAGTCGGGTCTTCAATTTCTACGGCTATCTTTTCAGCTTCACGGCGTGTAAGCTCGTATTCCTCCCACAGCTTGGAAATTATTGTGTCGTATTCCTTCTGCAGATTAATCTTTCGCTCTTCAAGGCGTGCAAGCTCTCGACCTGAGTTTTCCCGTTCGGCGTTCTTGTTGCGTTCGGTTACTCTGATTTCAACGCTGCGCTTTTCAAGCAGATTGCGCTGCTCATTGAGCGCCTCAATTTGATTTGAGTGCGATTGCTGAGTATTCTTCAGGCTTTCAATACCTTTTTTATATTCTGCTATTTCTTCCTGCTTTTCTTTATTCGAGGCTTCAAAAGCGACAATCTGAGCGTTAAGCTCCGCTTTTCTCGCGTCCATATCGGTACCTGAATTCTTTGCGAAAACAATCTCGGAATTCAGCGCGTCAATATCCTTCTGCGCGGTTACAATAGAAAGCCTGATATTCTGCAGCTTTGTGCTTAATTCCTCGCGCTTGCTTGTAAGCTCGGCGCGGCTGCCCGTTAAGGCGTTGACCTTTTGCTCAGCGTCGGCAATCTCAATACTCAGTTCGGTTAAGCGCTGACGTGCCTGCTCTCTGCTCTCTTTCAGGCCGTCGATTCTGGTAAAGCAGTCCAGAATTTCGGTTTGCGCGCTTCCAAACGCTTCCTGAAGCGTCTGGAACTCGTTTTCACAAGCTTTCAGCTCGGCTTCAAGACGTACCAAATCCTGTTGCTTATTGGAAAGATCGGCGCGGCTGCCCAAGACCTGAGCCTCAATTGCAGAAAACTCCAGGTTAAGCTGTTCAAGCTGTGTTTCAGCCTGCTTTTGTTTTTCAATAAGTGTGTCGGTTTTCTCTTTAAGCTGCGCTATTTCGGAAGCGCGGCTGAGAATACCTGAATTGCGGGCAAGTGATCCGCCCGTAAGCGAACCGCCCGCGTTTACAACCTGACCGTCAAGTGTAACGACTTTGAATCGGTAGGAATACTTTTTGGCGATTGCCGCGGCGCTGTTTAAATCCTCGGCAATAACAATCTTTCCTAAAAGCGAGCTGAGAATATTGCTGAACTTCGCGTCGCAGCTGCATAGCTCGGCTGCGATTCCGATAAAGCCGTAGCAATCATCAAGGCCGTTTTCACGCAGCTCGCGCGGTTTTATTGTGTTAAGGGGTAAGAATGTAGCTCTTCCGCCGTCGGTAGATTTCAAATATCTTATAGCCTGCTTAGCGTCGTCGTCGCTTCCGACAACAATATTCTGCATTGCGGCTCCCAAAGCTATTTCAATCGCGGTCGCGTACTGCTTCGGAACAGAAATAACACGTGATACAGGACCGAAAACGCCGTGGAGCTTTCCGCTCTTTGAGGCGTTGACAACCTGCTTAACACTTTTTGAGAAGCCTTCAAGATTCTTTTCAAGGTTATCTAAAAATGTGATTCTTCTCTGATACTCCCTGACATCGAGAGAAAGCTTATCGCACTCATTCTTCTTTTCTTCCCTCTTGCGGTTTTTCGATTCCTGCTTAAGGGTTAGCCCATCAATTGTGTTTGAAAGCGAGCTGATTTCTTCCTTTACTTCAGCTATATCCGCGACATATTTCTCACGCATCTGAACCAAAGTATCGCGCTGTGCGGATTTTTCGTCATTCGATTCCTTTAGCGTCTCGATACGATTGGTAAGCTCGTTTATACTGCTGTCTGACGTCATGTCAATAACACGCGCGTCAGCAGATTGTGAGGTAAGCTGAGACAGCTTCGCGGTCAGCTCCTTAAGAACATCTCCGTTTTTGCCCGAATCAATATTTATCAGATTAAGCTGTTCGCTGATTTCGGCATAGCGCTTTTGATTTGAGATGATCTCATTATCGAGGGTGTCGATACGCGCCTGCTTTTCGGCAATGCTTTTTTCAAATTCATCGGCGTTTTTGTCCGCCTGCTCAATCTCGCTTTTTACGCGGTTAATATTTTCGTTATTGTGAAGAATATCATTCTCGGCAACCGAAATCTGAGCGTTCTTTTCTGCTATATCTCCGTCAATTGAAGAAATCTTTGAGCGAATGGATTCAATTTGTGAGGCGAGAACGCCGTTCTTCTGATATATTTCCTCGGTTTCGGTCTGAATATCCTCAAGAGCCTGCTCGGCTTCATCATACTGGGCTTTGGCTATTACGATTTTTTCATCCTGACGCTTAATGCTCTCCTGGGATTTATCGAGGGTTAATAACCAGATGGCGATTTCAAGACCGCGTTTTTCCTCGGAGTATGTCAAAAACTGCTGAGCTTTTTCGCTCTGTTTTTTAAGAGGGCCTACACGATCCTCAAGCTCTGTTACGATATCGCGCAGACGAAGAAGGTTGTCCTCGGTATTTTTAAGCTTGCGCTCGGCGTCAATTTTGCGGTAGCGGTATTTTGAAATACCCGCCGCCTCTTCAAATATTTCACGCCTGTCCTCGCTTTTTGATGAAACAATGCTGTCGATTTTTCCCTGACCAATCATTGAGTAGCCGTCACGGCCCAGACCCGTATCCATGAACAGCTCGTTAATATCCTTGAGCCTGACCGCCGCTTTGTTAATTAAGTACTCGCTTTCACCGCTTCGGTAATAGCGGCGAGTAACGGCAATTTCGTCGCCGTTGAAATCAAGAACACGGTCGGAGTTGTCGATGTTGAGAGTAACCTCAGCATAACCTGTCTTTTTGCGGTTGTCGGTTCCGT
>OMYD01000001.1 GCA_900315195.1 uncultured Eubacteriales bacterium
TAATATGTAAAACGCCCCGACAGATTATGTGGTCTGTCGGGGTGTTTTGTTGTTGTTAAAAAACGCATTATAACCCGCCGTTGCAGAAACACTGCTGTTACCGAAAAGCTCTCCAAAGGCGGCTTTGGATGCAACGTCACGTTGCCGTCGCGTTGCCGTCGCGTTGTTGTTATTCTTTATAGTTTCCCAAAAAACTGAATTCGGGCATTTCGGCACTCAGCTGGCTGAGCAGGTCGATCACGCTGTCGCTGTAAACGCTGCCTGTAAAATCCAGATAAAAAAGGTACTCGAAATCCTTTCCCTTTGCGGGGCGCGACTCGATTTTTGTGAGGTTGAGCCCCAGCGAATTAAAGCGGCAGAGCAGGTTATACAGCGAGCCCTTAACGTGCGGAAGCGAGAAGCAAAGGCTGATTTTGTTGGCGTCGTGCGGAATATAAAGCTCCTTTGAAATCACAATGAACCGCGTGGTGTTGTAGGGGTTGTCCTGCAAGCCCGTGTCGAGGATTTTAAGCCCGTATTCCCTGGCAGCCTCGGGAGTACATATAGCCGCAACATTCAGACGTTTTTCACGCGCCGCGTCACGAGCAGCCACGGCGGTGTTCGTCTTTGGAACAGCCGTTAAGTTATGCTCGGCTATGTATCCCTCGCACTGAGAGAGCGCCTGCGGATGCGACCAAACAATTTCAATGTCGCTAAGCTCGGACTGCTTTAAACCCGCAAGGCAGTGCTCAATATGCAAATCAAGCGCGCCCACAATATAAAAGCGGTGCTTGAGAATCAAATCATATACAGCCGAGACCGAGCCCGCCGTCGAGTTTTCAACGGGCAGGATGCCAAAAGTCGCTTTGCCGCTGTCAACCGCCTCAAAAACGTCCTCAAAGGTCTTGCAGCTTTTCTGCCGGGCGTCGGGAAACAGCCTGCACATAGCCTCATAGCTGTTAGCGCCCTTTATCCCCTGATACGCCACGGTGATTTCCTCGGTGTCAAAGCGCTCGTTGGCGCGGGTTATCTCCTGCCTCAGCTCCTTGCCGCTGCCGATGATGTTGTGCTGCAGCGCGCGCGACAGCTCCATAATATTAGCGAACAGCAGACGAGCCGAAGCGCCGTACTCGCCGCCCTTTTCCTGAACGGACTCGAGAATTTCATCCTCACGCTGACGGTTAAGCACGGGAATCCCCCGCTCTTTTTTATAGCAGCCTACCTCTTTGGCGCAGTCCATCCTGCGCTTGAATAGGTCGATAAGCTGATTGTCTATCTCGTCTATTTCTTTTCGGATTTCACTTAAATCTCTCATAGCTCCACCTTAAATAAGATTCAGCACGGCAATCGCCGTAACAGCCTCAATAACGGGCACGGCGCGCGGCACAATGCAGGGGTCATGTCTGCCGTGGATTTCCAGCTCGGCGTTTTCGCCTGTCTGCAAATCAACCGTTTTCTGCGGCTTAGAAATCGAGGGTGTGGGCTTTACGGCCGCGCGGAAAACAACAGGCATTCCGTCTGTAATTCCGCCCAGAATTCCGCCGCAGTTGTTTGTTTCGGTCACAACCTTGCCGTTTTCGAAGTGAAACGGGTCGTTAGAGGCCGAGCCGCGCATACGCGCCAGCTCAAAACCCGCGCCGAATTCAATTCCCTTAATTGCGGGAACTCCGAAAACGGCCTTTGCTATAGCGCCCTCAACGCCGTCAAACATCGGATCGCCAGCTCCGACAGGCAGTCCCGTAACGGCGCACTCAATCGCGCCGCCTATGCTGTCCCTGTCAAGCCGGGCCGACTCAACCTCGGCGCGCATAGCGGGTTCCTTGTCGATGTCAATCAGCGCGAAGCTCGATTTGCTCAGGCGTTCCATAAGCTCGGGAGCTATATTAACGGGATCAAAGCGCTTGTCCGTTACATTTCCGATTCTCTCGATATGCGCCGCGATTTTTACGCCCTTTTTCTCAAGAAGCTGACGGCATACAGCGCCAGCGAAAACAATAGGAGCGGTGATCCTGCCCGAAAAGTGCCCGCCGCCGCGAATATCGTTTGAGGCGCGGTACTTCACATACGCTGTGTAGTCGCTGTGCCCGGGGCGCGGCTTTGAAAGCAGGTTTGAGTAATCCTGCGAGCGGGTATTGGTGTTCTCGATAACCGCGCACAGCGGAGCGCCCGTGAGGGTGTCGCCGAGCATACCCGAAAGGACTTTGGGCAGGTCGCTCTCCTTTCTCGAAGTAGCGGTTTTGTCTCGCCCGGGAGCGCGCCTGGCCATCTGCGCGAGCACGGCGTCCATATCTATTTTTTCACCCGCGGGCAAGCCGTCGATTACAACGCCGATACCGTTGCCGTGACTTTCACCGAACACGGATATTTTTATTTTATCACCTAGTGCCGAGGACATAATTTCCTCCTTAATCTATTGCAGATAATCCGCAAATCTCTGAATAATCCTTATAAAAATCGGGGTAGCTTTTGTTAATGCTCCAAGGATCGGAGCATTTTATTTCGCCGTCGCATTTTGCCGCGCAAACAGCCGCCGACATAACAATTCGGTGGTCGTTGCAGCCGTCAACCTCGGCTCCGTGAAGGCTCTCAACTCCCGTGATCTCCAGGCCGTCGGGCAGCTCGGTCACCTTGCCGCCAAGTGTGTTAAGCAGAGCCGCTGTGGTTTTTATGCGGTCGCTCTCTTTTATGCGGAGCCTTTCGGCGTTGATGATTTTTGTTGTTCCCTCGGCAAAGCAGGCGCAGACCGCAAGTATCGGCACCAAATCGGGAATTTGCGCGGCGTCAATTGTAATCGCGCTCAAAGGAGCCTTTTTAACGGTTATTCTGCCGCCGTCCTGGTGAACCTCAGCGCCGAACTCACGCAGCAGAGCCGCTATTTTTCTGTCGCCCTGTGACGAGTCTATATTCGCGTTCACAACCGTAACGTTGCCGCCTACTGCGCCCGCCACAAGAAAGAACGCAGACTGTGACCAGTCGCCGTCTGTGACGTAATCGGTTGGAATATACTGCTGCATTCCGCGCACATGCCAGCCCTTGTCGGTCATGTCTACCTCTATGCCAAACTTTGACATGGTGCGGATCGTCATGTTGATATAACCCGCGCTCTGGATCGGCGATGTGAGGACAATATCGCTGTCGCCCTTTAGCAGGGGCAGCGCGAACAAAAGCCCTGTAATAAACTGCGAGCTGACGTTGCCGGGAATATAATATGTTCCGCTTTTAAGCCTGCCGCTTATTTTAAGCGGCAGCCCGCCCTGTGTAGCGCAGTCAACGCCCTTTTCGGGCAGGGCGTCGGTATAAATACCAATTGGGCGCTCAGGCAGCCTGCCGCTGCCCGTAAAAGTCGCCTCAACGCCGCCAGCCGCCGCCACGGGAATCATAAAGCGCAGTGTGCTGCCGCTTTCACCGCAGTCAAGCTCAGCGGTTTTTTTGCTGAACATGCGTGAGCCGTCGACTGTCAGAACATTATCTTCAATTTTTGTCACCGCGCCGAGCGCCTCAACGCAGCGGATGGTCGCCTTGATGTCCTCGGACAGCGCCACCGGAGAAATTGTGCAAACACCGTTTGACAGCGCCGCGCAGATAATAGCGCGGTGCACGTCGCTCTTTGACGGCGGCGCGAACACTGTGCCGTCAGGTATAAACGGCTGAAATGTAACGTTATTTTTCATAGTTATGTAGTAATGAAATCTTCCAGCTCGTCAAGCGGCAGAGGATAAATAAAGCTCTCGCCTATCCCCTTCAGCAAAACGAGGTTAATGCTGCTTCCCGCGGTCTTTTTGTCGCCCATGGCAGCCTCAGCCATCTCGGCAAAGCCTGCGTTATCCCCGGTGGGAAGCTCGTATTTTTCACAAAGTGCTGAAATGCGGTCGGCGGTACCTTTGGGAGTAATCCCCTGCTTTTCGCCCGCGCGGGCAATAAGCACCATGCCCACGGCAACCGCCATTCCGTGCGTAATGCCTGTAAAGTTGTAAATCTTTTCGATAGCGTGACCGAGAGTGTGTCCGAAATTAAGCAGCATCCTCTCGCCCGCCTCGCGCTCGTCTCGGCTTACGACGTCGCGCTTTATCGAAACGCAGGTTTCTATAACGTCCTCAATATGGCTGAGCGCGTCGACGGACTCAAGGTTTTCAAAAAACGCCGCGTCCTTAATGCAGCCGTATTTAATAACCTCGGCCATGCCGTCAGCGATGAACCTGTCGGGCAGAGTGTTGAGCGTGTCGGGGTCAATAAGCACGCCTATCGGCTGATGAAACGCTCCTACAAGGTTTTTGCCCTGAGGCAAATCGACGCCCGTCTTTCCGCCGACGGACGAATCCACCTGCGCAAGAAGCGAGGTAGGCACCTGAATAAAATCAATTCCTCTAAGATATGTAGCCGCAGCGAAGCCCGCCATGTCGCCGCAGACTCCGCCGCCCAAAGCGACAATAACATCCTTGCGCGTCATGCGGAAATCAGCGAGCACCTTATAAATATTCTGAATTGTGCCGAGGTGCTTGCTCTCCTCACCCGCGGGGAAAATAAAAGTTTTTACATCTAAATTCTGTTTTGAAAGCGAATTTAAAACGCGCCACTGATAATGCTGAGCGACGTTTGAGTCGGTGACAACAACCACCTTTCCGGCGCTTGAGAGCCTTTTTACATACTCGCCGCAGCAGTCTATTATGCCCCGCTCAATAAAAATATCATACGGTTTGCCCGTGCTGACATGTACGGTTTTCATATTTCCTCCTCATTCACCAAGAGCCTGCTTAACGCTATGCCCCTGCTCAAGCAGAGCGGCAAGTTTCTCGCGGTCCTCATCTTTTATCGCATGATACAGACTGCTCATGTTTTTATAGAGGATTTCAAGCTCCTCCAAAAGCGGCTCGCGGTTCTCCAAAAACAGCTCGCTCCAGAGCTTTGAGTTAATGTTGGCAACGCGCGAAACGTCGCGGTAGCTGCCCGCCGAAAAGCCCTTGTGATTAGGGCAGCTGGGGCTAAGCACATACGCGCACGCAAGAACATGCGGAAGCTGCGACGTAAAAGCGATCATTCGGTCGTGCTCCTCGGGCGTAGTGACCTTTATTGTACCGAAGCCGATTTCAAGCGCCAGCGACGCCAATGTGTTTACCGTCATTTTGTCGGCTCCGCAGGGAGTAATAATAAAGCTTGCTCCCATAAACAGGTTTTCGTCGCTCGCCTCAAAACCGTTCTTTTCCTTGCCCGCCATCGGGTGGCTGCCCACAAAGGTGAAGCCGTATTCCTCGGAGAGCTTTCTAAGCTGAGGGCAGAGCGCGGTTTTTATACCCGCCGCGTCGGTAACAATCGCGTCAGAGCGGATGTATTTTCCGTATTCATTAATAAAATCAACGCACGCCTGAGGATACATACAAAGTATTATAATATCCGCATCGCCAAGGCTTTCGGGCGTTCCTATAATATCAATCGCGCCCTCGGCAAGTGCCTTTTCCGCGACGCTTTCGGTGCGGTTGATGCCGATAACAGTATGCGGCGTGTACGCTTTAAGCGCCTTGCAGTAGCTTCCGCCGATAATGCCCAGTCCGACAACTGCTATTTTCATCAGTTTAACGCCTTCTTTAGTGAGAATATTTTTTTAGCCACATCGTCAAACTGCTTGGGAGTAAGCGACTGAGCGCCGTCCGAAAGCGCGTGAGGCGGGTCGTTGTGCACTTCAATAATAAGTCCGTCGGCTCCCGCGGCAACGGCTGCCATAGCCAGCGGCTCAACAAGCCAGCTTTTGCCCGCGGCGTGGCTGGGATCGACAATTACGGGCAGGTGCGACAGCTTTTTGATTACGGGAATAGCCGACACATCAAGCGTGTTGCGAGTAAATGTTTCGTAGGTGCGTATACCTCTCTCGCAAAGCATGACCTTGTCGTTGCCGCCCGCCATAATATACTCGGCGCTCATAAGCCATTCCTCAATTGTAGCCGACAGCCCGCGCTTGAGCAGAATGGGCTTGTCGGTTTTGCCCAGCTCCTTGAGAAGCTCAAAATTCTGCATGTTTCTAGCGCCGACCTGGATAATGTCGACATTTTCAAACATGTCGATATGCGACACGCGCATAATTTCGGTAACAATGGGCAGCCCCGTTTCCTTTCTGGCGGTTTTAAGCAGGTCAAGCCCCTCGGCCTTTAGCCCCTGAAACGCGTAGGGCGAGGTGCGAGGCTTGAAAGCGCCGCCGCGAAGCAGCGTTGCGCCTGACTTCTGAACGCTCTTAGCGATATCAACAATCTGCTGTTCGCTTTCAACCGAGCAGGGTCCCGCCATAATGTGCAGGCTTCCGTCGCCTATGGTGACGTTTTCGCTGATTTTTATTGCGGTGTTTTCGGGGTGGAACTTGCGGTTCGCCTTTTTATAAGGCTCCTGAACACGCTTGACGCTTTCAACAATGTCCTGCGCCTCGATATATTCAATATCGACCTGCGTTGTGTCGCCGATAAGACCGAGAACCGTGGAGTGTACGCCGTCCCAGCGGTTGATCTTAACGTCGTAGTCGTTTTTAAGCTTTTCGGTAAAGCTTAGCAACTGTTCGGGAGTGGTGGTTGGCTTTAATACAATAATCATAACTCAATTTACCTCGCTTATATTAAAATAAGATAATAGATATTTTACCACTTTAAAGCGCTGTAGTCAATAGAAAAAAGTATTATTTCAGATTCAAAGCCTCAATAAGCGAATTTGTTGTTTTCATCGGGGTGCTCTCGCCTTTTACGACAATATCGGCAGCCGCGAGGTATTTCGGCATTCTGCTGTGATACAGTTCGGTAATAACCCTGTCCCTGTCGGGGCGCTGCAAAAGCGGGCGCTTTTTGTCATTTCGCAGGCGCAAACGGATAATTCGCAGAGGCACGTCCAGAAGCACAATGGTATCTGTTCCGCGGAACACCTCGACATTGCGCTCAAAGGTAAGCGCTCCGCCGCCCGTAGCTACAATAAGGTTTCGCTTCTTTGAAAGCTCTATGCACGCCTCGTGCTCAAGCTTTCGAAAGCCATCCTCACCGCTCTCGGCAAAAATCTCAGCGACAGTCTTGCCAGCCTGCTTTTCGATATACTCATCCATGTCGATAAAGTGTCTGCCTGTTTTTTTTGCGGCGTTTTTTCCGATTGTAGATTTTCCGCAGCCCATAAAGCCGCAAAGAATAATATTGTTCATTGCCTTTTCCCCAGATTCTTTAACCGAGTAATCTTATTTATTAATCATAGCCTGAGCGGCGTCTTTGCAAAGCTGCTCAATATCGTTTTTGTCATACTCCGAGCCGTCCCAGATTTTATGCGCGGCCACAGCCTGATAAACGAGCATCGACATTCCGCCCTCCGCCTTGGCGCCGTTAGCCTTGGCGCGCTTTACAAGAGCGGTTTCATAGGGGTTGTAAATCGCGTCATACACCGCGCCGCATCTTCCTATAGCGCAGTTGTGGATCGGCTGCTCGTCAACATTCGGGTACATGCCCACGGGAGTGGCGTTAATCAGCACGTCAACAGTGCCGATAATCTGGTCAATAAGGCCGAAGCTCACCTGCGCGTCGGGAATTTTTCTCGTAATATCAAGGCATAAAAGCCCTGCCTTACCGACGCTCTCGCGGCGCACGGCAAACTCAAACGGCTTGTTCCTGAGCGCTATTTCATACGCCATGGTGCGCGCTACTCCGCCGCAGCCCAGAATCATAATTCTGCCGTCAAGCTCTATGCCCGCGGCTTCGATCGCCTTGATAAAGCCGTCGGGGTCAGTAGTGTAACCCTTGGCTTTTCCGTCGGTATTAGCCACGGTGTTTACGCTGCCGTACATCTTCGCCTTGTCGTCAAGCAAGTCAAGCAGCGGAATAATATTCTGCTTATGGGGAATGGTGATATTATACCCGTCAAGGTGCTTCAGTGTGCGCTCATACTCCGTGGCAAGCGCGTCGGGAGCTATGTCAAGGGCGGTATATTCGGCGTCGATTCCCGCCAAATCAAAGAGTCTTTTGTGAATAAAAGGAGACATAGTGTGTCCGATAGGGTGTCCTATAACCGCATATTTCATTTTTGACATTATAAATCCTCCGTTCAAATATCATAATTAGCTATTCAATTTCAGATAGGATGATAATTATTTATGCAAAATCTGGAATTTTCCAAAAAATTTCAAAATACATATTGACAAAGCGGTAAAAACTCAATAATATGGAAGTGTAACAAACAGGGTGTTTGTTTTACGATGATTAAATCCGATAATCATTGTAGCACAAAATATGTGCTTTTGTCTACTGTAAAACTACAGGGCGGGTACATAATAATTTACAGGAGGAATTATCATGGTATTGGAAAAAGTTAAGGCAATCCTTGCCGAGCAGTTCGATGTTGAAGAGGATAAAATCACCGAGGAAACCGATCTTCAGGAAGATCTCGGCGCGGATTCTCTGGACGTTGTTGACCTTTTGATGTCAATTGAGGACGAGTTCGAGGTTGAGGTTCCCGATGAGGAAATCGAGAACATCAAGACTGTCGGCGCTCTTGTTGCTTACATCGAGGCTAACTCATAATTAACTTTTGTTTTCGCAAAAGACATTGACTTATGTCAGTGTCTTTTTTGTTTTGATCGCATGTTCCCATATTGCAAAAAATCTGGGCTTATGGTATACTAATAATATATCGTTTCAGGCAAGGAGCAAGCAGATGACTACCCTAACCAAAGACGCAATCAAAAAATCCTTTATGAAGCTTTTAAACGCAAAGCCGATTAATAAAATAACCGTTAAGGAAATCGTAGAGGACTGCGGAATAAACCGCAATTCCTTTTACTATCACTTTGACGATATTCCATCGCTGACAGAGGAAATACTCAACGAGCAGGCAGATATGCTTGTCCAGACAAGCGGCAAGGACATGAACATCTACGAGAGCATTTTAAAGGGCATGGAGTTCGCCATGCAGAACAAGGCGGCAATGCTTCACCTTTATAATTCCGCAAACAAGGATGTTTTTGAGCGTTACCTCAACCGCGTGGCAAACTACACCGTAACCGAGTGCTTCAACGTCTATTTTTCGGAGGAAGACCTTTACGAGGAGGACAAACAGGCAATTATCATGTATTACAAAAGCCTGCTTGTGGGCTTTGTTATAGAGTGGCTGAGCAGCGGAATGAAATACGATTTAAGAAACCAGGTTCGCCGCCTTTGCGAGCTGTTTGAGGGCACTACCGAAACCGCGGTTAAAAGGTGCCGCCGAAACGGCAATTAGACATTTTAATAAATTTGTCCAAAAAACGTGCATTGAGAAAAAAATGCACGTTTTACTTTTTTTATAAATAAAATATAATAAAATCGGAAAAAAGTGAAAAGGGAGTATGCATAATGAAACTGGGAAAAGCGGTTGTAAAATGCCGCGTTATTATCCTTATAGTGACTCTTCTGCTGCTCATTCCGTCAATCTTCGGAATGATATTCACCAGAGTCAACTACGATATGCTCAACTATCTGCCCGGGTCTCTGGACACTGTTAAAGGACAGAAATACATGCTTGAGGACTTTGGCAAGGGAGCGTTTTCGTTTTTGATTTTTGAGGACATGGACGAAAAGGATATAGGAAAAATCACCGATGATATCAAAGATGTCGACCATGTAGCCAGCGTTTTAAGCTTCAGCGACATCACGGACGGCACCATTCCGAAAGAATTATTGCCCGATAAAATCTACAACGCGTTCAACAATGGCGACGACACTCTTGTGGCGGTATTTTTCGACACCTCAAGCTCTGCCGACGAAACCATGGACGCCATCACCGAAATCCGCGGGATAGCGGGCAAGCAGTGCCTTGTATCGGGTATCTCGGCGATGGTCACCGACCTTCGCGACCTGTGCGAGCGCGAGGAAGCGATTTACGTAGCGATTGCGGTAATCCTGGCGGTTGTCGCTATGGTGCTGTTCCTGGACAACTGGATTATTCCGTTTGTATTTTTGGCAAGCATCGGCGTGGCAATTCTGCTTAATATGGGCTCCAACTACTTCCTCGGTGAAATATCCTACATCACAAAAGCCCTGTCCGCGGTTTTGCAGCTGGCTGTTACAATGGACTACTCAATCTTCCTGTGGCACAGCTACGGCGAGCATAAGCAAAAGTACCCCGACCATAAAGAGGCGATGGCGCACGCCATACACGAGACCTTCACCTCGGTAATCGGCAGCTCAATAACCACCGTAGCGGGCTTTATAGCGCTTTGCTTTATGACATTTACGCTCGGACGCGACCTCGGAATAGTTATGGCTAAGGGCGTTCTGTTTGGCGTTGTTGGCTGCGTAACAGTGCTGCCGTCCATGATTCTTGTGCTCGACAAGGTTCTGGGCAAAACAATGCACCGCGCGCTTGTGCCATCACCCAAAAAGCTGGCGGGCGGAATTGTAAAAATTTTCCCCGTATTCCTTATCCTGTTCGCTATTATCGCGGTTCCGGCGTTTATGGGCTACCAAAAAACAAACAACGAGGTATACTACGACCTCTCGCGCAGTCTGCCCAAGGATATGCCGAACGTCATAGCCAACACCAAGCTCAAGGATGAGTTCAAAATGGGCTCCACACACATGGTGCTGGTAAACTCAAAGCTCCCCTCCAAGGACATCCGCAAAATGCAGGAGGAACTGAAACAAACGGACGGAATCAAATTCGGTATAGGGCTTGAGTCCCTTATCGGCCCCTCGATTCCCGAGGAGTTCATACCGGAATCCGTAAGCTCAATTCTAAAAAGCGACCGATGGGAGCTTATGCTGCTAAGCTCGGAATACAGGACCGCAACCGATGAAATGCGCACCCAGATAAAGGAGCTTAACGAAATAATCAAGAAATACGACAGCGACGGCCTGCTTGTAGGCGAAGCGGCGTGTACAAACGACCTTATAGACATCACCTCGGTTGACTTCGCAACCGTAAACGCGATTTCAATTATAGCCATCTTTATAATCATAGCTCTGGTAGAAAAGAGCATTTCGCTGCCGCTGATTCTGGTATCGGTAATCGAGCTGGCGATCTTCATAAACCTGGGACTTCCGCATTATATGGGCGAGTCGCTGCCGTTCATAGCCCCGATATGTATCAGTACAATTCAGCTCGGCGCGACGGTCGACTACGCAATACTTATGACGACGCGATACAAAAAAGAGCGGTCGTCGGGCATAGAAAAACGCGAGGCGGTAAAAATCGCGCTGCAAACCTCAATTCCGTCGGTACTCGTCAGCGCTATGGGACTTTTCGCGGCGACGGTCGGCGTAGCTGTTTATTCCGACGTTGACATGATCGGTTCATTGTGTGCTCTTATGGCACGCGGCGCAATTATCAGCATGCTCTGCGTTGTAATTTTCCTGCCCGCAATGTTTATGCTGTTTGACAAGTTTATCGGAGTAACAACAATCGGTTTCAGACCAAAGAAATTATCGGAAAAGTCGGAGGGATAAAATTATGAAAAAGCAAAAAGAAATCAAAAAATACCTGCCCCGTGCTCTGGCGGTCGGCATGAGCCTTACAATTATGTGCAGCACTGTAGGCGTAACCGCATACTCTGCGGGCGCGGAACAAAACAAACCCGCAGCCGCTCAGTCAACAGGCGACGCTTCAACAGGCGCAAAAAACACAAAGGGCACTTCCGACAGCAGGCGTTTCTCAAAGGAAGAAACCGTATATGTAATCGCTGGCGCCGACGGCAATCCGCAAAAGGTTATTGTCAGCGACTGGATAAAGAACCCTGAAAAGGCAGATAAAATCAAGGATAAGTCAAACCTTACCGACATTGAAAACGTAAAGGGCGACGAAACCTATTCAATCGACGAAAACAAAATGCTCGAATGGGGCGCAAACGGTCAGGATATTTACTACAAGGGCAAATCCAACGAGCAGCTCCCCGTCGGAGTATCGATTCAGTACACGCTCGACGGCAAGCCCGTTGCTCCCAAGGATCTCGCGGGTAAGAGCGGAAAGCTCAAGATGACGTTTACCTACACAAACCGCCGGTTTGAGGAAGTTAAAATCGGGGACAAAAAAGAGAAAATCTACGTTCCCTTTGTAATGCTTACCGGCATGATGCTCGATAACGAAAAATTCACCAACGTCAACGTATCAAACGGCAAGGTAATCAACGACGGCAACCATACCTACGTCGCGGGTTTCGCTCTTCCGGGGCTCAACGAAAGCCTTGCGCTCGGCGATAAGCTCGACCTTCCCTCAAGCGTTGAAATCACCGCCGACGTAAAGGATTTTGAGCTAGCTACAACCCTTACCGTAGCTACAAACGACGTATTCAACGACATCGACACCTCTAAATTTGACGGAGACATCGAGAAACTCAAGAAGAAACTCAAGGAAATGACCGACGGAGTAAATCAGCTTGCCGACGGCAGTTCTCAGCTTTACAGCGGACTGAATACTCTGCTTAACAAATCTGGCGATTTAATTGAAGGCGTCAATCAGCTTTACGACGGAGCCAATCAGCTTCAAAGCGGCGCCGCTTCTCTCGACAGCGGCGCGGGCAATCTTGAAAGCGGCGCGGCAACCCTCGACGGCGGCGTATCAAAGCTTCAAAGCGGCGTTTCAGCCCTTGACAAAGGCGCCGGCGACCTGAGCAACGGCGCAGAAACGCTTGACGGCGGAGTAGCCACACTTAAATATTACATCGGCCAGCTGGCGGGCGGCCTTGATCAGATTTCCGCCAACAGCACCAAGCTTCAGAACGGCGCGGCTCAGGTGTTCAAAACATTCCTCTCCGAGGCAGACAAACAAATAGCTGCGGCAGGACTCAAGGCAGAGCCGCTTACAATCGAAAATTATTCAACCGTACTCAATTCTCTTATTGAACAATTAAGCGAAGAAAAAGTAAGCAAGCTTGCGTATGACACAGCTTATAAAACAGTAAGCTCAACCGTAGAGAGTCAGCGCGACTTTATTCGTCAGTCTGTTGAGGCGGCAATCAGAAAGCAGGTTACAGACGGCGTTCTTGCGGCTGCGGGCTTAGACATGGACAGCGACTCATACGACGCGGCAGTTGCGGCGGGTCAGATCCCTGACGATGTTCAGCTTCAGGTAAGCAAAGGCGTTGCCGCTCAGATGGCGGGAATGACATCTACAATTGACGAAACCGTTGAGGCAAAAATCACCGCGGCAATTGATAGTAATATGCAGAGCGAAGAGGTTAAGTCACAGATTGCACAGGCTGTTCAGCAGGCAGCGGCCGGCAGAGAATCACTAAAGGCGCTTAAAGCTCAGCTTGACAGCTACAACGTTTTCTACACCGGTCTTATCGGATATACCAACGGCGTTGACAAAGCAAACAGCGGAGCTTTGGAAATTTTCAACAACACAGTTCTGCTAAAGAACGGCTCAGCAAACCTTGCCGGCGGAGCCGGTGAGATTAAAGCAGGAACCGGTCAGATAAAAAGCGGCACCTCCGACTTAAAGAACGGTTCGTCTCAGCTTAAAGCAGGCTCGTCTCAGCTTAAAGCAGGCGCAAGCAGATTGCACTCGGGAGCCACACAGCTCTTTAACGGTATTACATCACTCAAAAACGGAGCGGGCTCGCTTATCAGCGGTATAACCCAGCTTAATAACGGCTCTCAGAAACTTGATGAAGGCATGCAGAAGTTCAAAAAAGAAGGCGCCGACGCAATTGTAAAAGCGGTCAACGGCGATGTAAAGGGACTGGCCGACAGATTCAAGGCTCTTGTTTCGGTATCAAAAAATTACAAGTCCTTCAGCGGCGTTTCCGACGATATGGACGGCAAGGTTGACTTCATCTTCAAGACCGAATCCATAAGCCCCGAAAAAGCAAGCGACAAAAAGAAATAACAAACGACCTTTCATGGACCGGCTCAAAATCTCATTCCGAGTTTTGAGCCGTCCTTTTTTGAATTGACTTACGCAATCCGGTGTGATATACTATTATTAATATAAAGCAAGTGAGGTGAGATATGTGACAAACGGCGATAGTTACGGGCCCGGCGGGCGCAGGCAGCATATTGACAAATGCGTGAGCAGGCAAGGCATTGCCGCGCGTTGCGTTCTCACGCTCTGATTTAGTGCTGTCTGCCCCTGTGTGACGCTTCATACAGGGGCTTTTTGCGCCTTATAAGCCCCTTTCTAGCCGAGATACTATTCTGTTTAGGAGGGATTTACATGATAAATCAAGTAATTACGCCTGCCGATGAAAAGGAAATCGTAGCGGTCAGACCTGACTACGAAAGCGAAATCATCAGCGTTATCCGCAGCAATTCCTCGCCAAAGGCCGCGCAAAATAAGCTTGAGGACTACCACGGCAGCGACATAGCGCAGGCAATCGACTCTCTTACGGTTCAGGAGCGCAAAAAGCTCTACCGCATCTGTTCTCCCGTTATGCTGGCAGAGGCCCTTGAACACCTCGACGAGGAAAAAGCGGCGGAATTTTTCAGCGAGCTTGACGTAAAAAAAGCGGCGGCTGCAGTAGAGGAGCTCGACACCGACACCGCGGCAAACATTCTGCATACAATCGAAAAGCAAAAGCGCGAGCTGATTATCGAGGCTTTGTCGCCCGAGGTGCGCCGTGATGTTCGTCTGCTGGCATCATTTGACGCGGATGAAATCGGCAGCAAAATGACCACAGACTGCATTGTCATCCGCGAAAACCTGAGTGTTCCCGACGCGATGACCGAGCTTGTAAGTCAGGCAAAGGAAAACGACAACATAGCGACAATCTTTGTCGTTGACGAGGACGATGAATTCTACGGCGCAATTGAGCTGCGCGATTTACTCACCGCAAAAAAGACAACCGAGCTTGACGAGCTTATTCTCACATCGTTCCCGTACGTTTACGCTCACGAGAGCATTGACGACTGTCTGGAGGATTTGAAGGATTATTCCGAGGCGTTTATACCCGTGCTCGATAACGGCAACCGTTTTTTGGGTATAATTACTTCCCAGAGCATAGTCGAGGTCGTCGATGAGGAAATGGGCGAAGACTACGCAAAGCTGGCGGGTCTTATCGCCGAGGAGGACTTAAAGGAACCGCTGCTTCAAAGCATGAAAAAACGCCTTCCTTGGCTTTTGGCCCTGCTTGGACTCGGCATTGTGGTATCCTCGGTAGTAGGCGTATTTGAGGGTATTGTGTCGCAGCTTACAATGATAATGGCGTTTCAGTCACTGATTTTGGACATGTCAGGTAACGTCGGCACACAGTCGCTTGCCGTCACCATACGCGTGCTGACCGACGAAAATCTTACCGTCGGGCAAAAGCTTCACCTTGTGGTTAAAGAAAGCCGCGTGGGTTTCTTCAACGGTCTGCTTTTAGGAGCAATCTCCATTATTCTTGTCGGCTTTTACATCTTTCTTATCAAGCAAAAGGAGCTTGTCTTTGCGTTTTCCGTATCTGGCTGTATCGGCATCTCTCTTATGCTGGCGATGGCAATTTCAAGCACGGTAGGCACGCTTATTCCGCTGTTTTTCAAGAGAATAAAGGTAGACCCCGCTGTCGCGTCAGGTCCCCTTATCACCACGATAAACGACTTGGTAGCCGTTGTAACCTACTACGGATTAAGCGGCTTGCTGCTTATTAATGTAATGCATCTCAACAGCTGAAAACAACGTTTATCGGGAGAATAACTTATGATAAAGATTCTTTTTGTTTGCCACGGCAATATATGCCGCAGCCCCATGGCTGAGTTTGTAATGAAGCGTCTTGTAAGGGAGCGCGGCGTTGAGCGCGATTTTTTAATCAAATCCGCTGCGACAAGCCGCGAGGAGCTTGGCAACCCCGTTTATCCCCCTGCCCGCCGAATGCTCGCCCGACACGGAATAAGCTGCAGCGGAAAAACCGCTGTTCAGATGACAAAAAGCGACTACGAAATATACGATTATATTATCGCCATGGATTCTATGAATGTGCGCAACATAATGCGCATCATCGGCAAAGACAATCAGGAAAAAGTTTCCATGCTGCTTGATTTCACAAATCATCCGCGCAGTGTTGCCGATCCCTGGTACACCGGAGACTTTGACGCAACCTACAATGACGTTACGGAAGGCTGCAAGGCACTGTTGAATACAATATTATCAAGCTGAAAAAAGGAGCCTTGCGGCTCCTTTTTTATATTGTTTTTAATCAAAACACCTTGAAACAGTTTTTGAAAAATTTTATTTGATAATAGTATCAGGTTTCAGATATATGAGTACCAGCTCGCGCGGATTTCCCCATCGCGGCAGCGCAACGGTATTTGAGCAGCCCGCCGAAACAACTAAACGATTATAGAAAACTCCGCTGTCGTATTTTGGAAACAATCCGCTTCTTGACGAAAGAACGCCCTTGCCGAACAGCTTAAACTGACCCCCGTGGTTGTGCCCCGCCAGCGTAAGGTCAATATCTTTCCCTGCGACAAAACTGTCATAATAGTTCGGATGGTGGCACAGCAGCAGCTTAAAACCGGGTTTGCGCGCAAATTCCTCAAGCCATTTTTCGTCAGGCTCATTTGACAGACCGCCGATATATATCCGCTCATCATGGATAGCGGCGCAGACATCAGCGTTATCCAATAAAAAAATCCCGTTGTCGCGCAGCAGGGAAATGTCATCCTCAAGCAGCTTTTCCTCATGGTTGCCCAAGCTCATAAACATAGGCACAAGCTTTGAGGATTCCCTCAAAAACTCATACGCGTTAGCTGTTTGGGGCATATTCTTTTTACCAAAAATCCTCATCAGATTATAATTTACGTAAAAAGCGGTTGTTAAAAATACCCTGCGGGGAAGCCGCATACTGTTTTTATGGCACGGTTTATTTTTTTCGTTGTCAAAGCGCTCAAATGTATCCCCCGCAATTAGAATCAAGTCGGGCTTTGATTCTTTCAGCAATTCAAGGATATCATTGCATTTGCGCTCATGAATGTCTGACACAAGCGCCAGTGTGAGCGGTTTTTTTATTTTAGGAACCGACAGACTGTATTCTGTCAATACGGCTTTTTTGGGCATACTTTTCGCTCCGAATAATACTGATACAATGTAATAATTCTACAAATTCGGCGCGTAAAAATCAAGCGCCCTTATCTTAGTTTATGAAGCTGCGCGCGCCAATAGAACCAGGTCGCGGTTATTAAGCTCATTATCTCTGTTCATATCCGCCGCTTCTCTTTCACACGCCGAGAGAACAACGCTGTCTGTCATGCTTTTCATAAGCGTGCGCACATCCTCTCCCGTAACCGTTGCGCTGCCGTCAATGTCGCCCGTAACGACAATTTCTCCGGTATTGCCGCTGAAAACCGCCCTGTCACCTGTTCTAAGCTTACCCGCGGTCAATTCGGAATTATCCCTGCCGCGCAGTATTGCCCCCGGGTATTTGTCTTTAAACGCTTTTACGGTTGTTCCCTGCGCGCATATTATAATATCTCCAATCGAGCGCGGAGACGAACCGAACGAAGACCCCTCGGCTTTGTCATTAATATCCTTTACAGTGCAGGAATAATCCTTATTAAGCGACGCGAACTTATCTCCTGACGCCGCGATAAGCATGTCTTTGTCACTCTTAATTATACTGCCGTTAACCTTCACAGCAAGCTTTGACCCGATATACTGAACTCCGCCTGCCAGATTTACAAGCGACCGGCCTGACGTGTATACATAGCCCCGTCCCGCGTCGGTTACTGTTCCGTTATCGGGCATTTGACAGCAGAAGGATTTTTCTCCCTTTGAAAGCCTGAAAACCCTTTTGTCAATGGTAAGCGCGTACGCACGGCTGTCGTTTACAAACAACTGCCTTACATCCGCTTCAAACCGATATGTATAATTTGAGTTTTCAGTATATCCCGTAACAAATGAAACACCGTTCTCAACTATAATCAAAAACAACTCGCCGTCAGCCTCGGCTATCGAGGAAAACTGGACGTTCTTTCCCGAAACTATTTCACGGTAATACAGCCTGCCGCTGTTTATGTTAAGACGGGCGGCGCCAAACTTTTCATAACCTGAACTATATAAAGCGCACAGATTATCTTCATCGTGACAAACCGCCAAAACATTGCCGGAAACGGTTGCCTTTCGCGCCGAATCATCGGGAACGACCCGCGCCGAACATATTGTCTTTTCATAAAACCCGTAAAAATATGCAGAAGAGTTTCCGCTGTACGCAAAAACTCTTCTGCATATACTCAATTCATCATATTTAACGCTTTTTTCAGCACGCACGAATTGCGCGGAAACAACAAGCAGGGCAAAAACGACCAAACACGAAAACGCGCGCTTAATCATTTCTCCACCCCCTTATTATAGGCAATACCGCACAATTCAATCGAATTAACAATATATTAATATTATATCATCTTTTAACTCAAGCCGCAATCCAAATTTTCATGCCTGTTTTTGTGCAGTTTGCAAACCTTGTCGAAAAAAGGGTGTAGTTTTCTTATTTTCGCTATTATTCGGAAATCTGTACAACCTTATAAACGCCCACGGTTTTAAGCTTAATTGGTGAATTGCTGTAAGAAACCGGATAAGAAAACTTTTTTTCCAAAACCAACGAAACTGTATTGCTGCCGTTAAAATAATGATAACGATAAAAATCCTCGTAGGTTTTTTTCCTTTCTTCCAATGTAAGCGTACCGTTGTCCTCAATAATCAGTCTGTTATCGCTGTTGATCAAATCCTTCATATAATTATCAATATGGTTCTCTTTCAAAGTGTTTTCAAAATAATCCGATGACTGGTACCATCCCAAAACGACCTCGTTCCCGGCAACGCTCGGAACAAGCAATGCGTTATAATACCCTGAGTCAAGATAAGCGCTTGTCAATATCCTGTTAAAAAACAGCCCCTTGTCATGCTGTTCAACATATCTTCTTAGCGACATATCATGAGTAAAGGAGTTGTCATGATAGTAACCGTTGTAAAGGCAAACAGACGGAACAATAATACCTATAACAAGCACAGCTGACGCGGCAATCTGCCTGACCTTCGGGTGACGCGGTTTCTCAATAATAGGATTCATCAAAAACAAAAGATAAACTACGGATGGGAGCAGAATAGCGTACGCGACTCTATAGCTCATTCTGAATGTGTTCTGATACAAGTACAGTGCCATCGGTGCCGGTGAAAAGGCAATACATGCCAAATCGTTACGCCGTTTATCAAAAAACAGCGAGCAAATAACAACAGCCGCCAATGGAATAAATAAAAAGTTGTAAGGGTCAATCTTCGCAGTAAAAAAGAACAAAACCCACAAAGCGATAACAAAAACATCAATAAACGCTTTTGAAAAGCTTAACTTAATTTTCTTCCGTTTAATGTATTTTAAGCAGATAACAACGCAAATAAACACCGCGGCAGACAATACAAAAAGGACAACAGACGCAAACAGCCCGTCGCTGACTGATAAATGCAGCGCGTTCTTAAATGAAGAAAAAACGTCGGATATATTCCCGGTCAATCTGCTGAAAGATTGCTTTATTGCATAAACCGGTTTTGAATCGCCGTTTTGAATTACATTTTCGGAATACTCCGAAATCTTTTCCAGAACCCGAGCGTTATACTTTTCATTATCGTACACAAAATGATATAATTCCGCAGAAGAATTAATTCCGACGCTGTTATAAAAATCCTCGTTGCCTTCATAAGGAGCCATCTTGTAATCATCCACAAGCATACGAGCATTGTTGTATTCAATATACCGACGATAATTTGAGTCGGAGCGCTGAATCACTTCCGAACTCAAATAAAGCGCCGCAGAGGCAAAGAAAGCAATTGCCGCGGCAATAACCAGCGACAGGCTTTTCCGAAATGCATCCGCCGCCTTTCTTCTTATGCTGCTTTGGGATGATTGTTTATACTTTGCGTAAAATACACACAAAACAAATAAAAATGAAAAAGCGGCGCAAACCGCGAAGGGTGTAAAGCGGAACAAAGCCCCCGCAATAAACAGTACGACAGATATTGCGGTCTGGACTATTTTTACACTTTTGCGTATTTCAAATAAATGCGCGTATGCAAGCAGCACCATCCCCGCTGTGGGCATAAGCACTGCCGTTTGGGAATACTGCACCTGCAAAACATTTGAAATAAATATAAAACCACTGAAAAACACAGAAACCGCCACGCCAAGCACAGGCTTCATTTTTTTCAGAAACACATAGCACAGCACAATCATCGAGGCAAAACAACACACCTGCTGAACCAAAGTAAACCAATTTAGAAACGGTGCCAGCTTTTGAAAGAAGACCAGCAGATTGGTCAAAAAGTAATTAACATACAGGCTGCGCGTTTCTCCTTTGGAAATCAGCAGCGACAGCAAGTAATCATCGTTGCTGAAATAAGTAAACCTGAATCCGCTGAAAGCTGAGATTATTCCGCCGGTGATAAAACAGATCAACACAGCACAAAGGAGCCTATGACTATAAAGTTTTTCGGCAGCAATTAATAAACAAGACTTTTTATCGTCAGGCTTTTGAAGCTGTCCAACCACATTATCAACTCCTTTGGAACTTATTACAGCGCTGAGCCGAACTCATTGCTTTTTTAATTATATCACTGTTTTTTTCTGATTTCCACATAATCCGGCATTTTTAAAAAATTGAATTTCATTTTTTAAAGTGTTATAATTATCAAATAAAGGATTATTAAAGTATTGCCGCGTAATACAGATGTGCGGATTCGGCAGCCTTGCGGAATATTATAAAAAGTCATGCACCATGAATTATGCGGCATTGCCTTAAAACAGAAACGGAGAAAAACAATGAAAATAACTGTATTAACCGAAAATACAACATGCCGAAATCTGCCCGTTGAGCACGGCCTGAGCCTGTATATCGAAACCAACGGGCACACCGTTTTATTTGACACGGGGCAAACGCCGCTGTTTTCAGAAAACGCCAAGGCTCTCGGAGTTGACCTTAAACGCGTTGACACAGCCGTACTGTCGCACGGCCACTATGACCACGGCGGCGGGCTTGCGGCATTTCTGAGTCTGAACGGTACAGCGCCCGTATACATAAACCGCCACGCATTTGAGGAGCACTACAACGGTGAAAAATACATCGGGCTTGACAAATCCCTTGAGGGCAACCCGAGGTTTATTCTCACAAGCGGCGTAACAAAAATAGCGGACGGGCTTACGCTTTACGACTGCGCCGAAAGCGAAAAGCTGATTGATTTAGGCTCATTCGGGCTTAATATGAAACAAAACGGCAGGCTTGTGCCCGATGATTTCCGCCACGAGCATTATCTGCTTGCTGAGGAGAACGGCAAAAGGATCCTGATAAGCGGCTGCTCTCACAGGGGAATAATAAACATCGCCGAATGGTTCAAGCCCGACGTGCTTGTCGGCGGCTTTCACTTCAACAAGCTTCCGCTCGATAAAACGCTTCGGGGCTGCGCCGAAAGGCTTGACGCACTCGGCACGGTATACTACACCTGCCACTGCACGGGCACGGCGCAGTATGAGTACATGAAGCGCTATATGAAAAACCTGAACTACATCGCAACCGGAGATGTTGCGGAAATATAACGCTGACTCTCAGCTGACTTTTTAAATAGAACTTGTGAAACCGCTTCATTGGGAGCGGTTTTGTCGCGCATAAAACATGACGGTATCAGCAAAGACAGCGCCGCATTGAGAGCACCTTGCGCCGCAAGCGTGAGGAAATAGCGCTGCTTGAAAAGGGAGGCGCAAGTGAAGATGATATTCTCGCGGCAAAGGCGAAGTATCACGCGCTGAGCGACGAGTACGTTAAGTTTTCAAAGGCTATGAACCTTCCTCAGCAGCGCGAGAGAATCAGTGTTGACGGTTTTAAGGGCGTTGATACAAGTTTTGGGAAACCCGCGGAAATCGAGGATAAAACGGTTGCAAAATCGGATGAAAGTGGTATAATAAAAGAAACAAGTAAAAAGCCGATTACTATAATCACTGATAATGCTATTAAAAGTGTTCCGAAAGTTGAAATAAGCGGTTATACCGCTGAGCAATGTGCATTTATTCAAGAGCAACACAAAGAATTATTACGGTGTTCGCGAGATGTAAATAATAGTTGTGAGGTTGCCTTTGTTTTTAAAAGCAATTCAAAAAATCCAATCAAATACTTTGGAACAGATAATTCTATAGACTTTGGCACAGGTTTATTTGGAAATGATATAATCTTATTGCATAATCACCCGAGAAATACCAGTTACTCATATAAAGACTTAGTTCAATTTGTTGGTAACCGAAGTATAAAAACAATGACTATAGTGAAAAATAATGGCAATGTAGAAACTCTTACTAAGCTTGATGGATTTGACACGAACGCTCAATTATTGCAGCTATCAAGATTAGAAAGAAAAATGATTATTTCCAAATCCAATGCGGAGTATGAAAAACTAGTTTTAAAGTTTTTAACAAAAAACACGGGAGGCGTTATTGAATGGAACAATTAAACTTTTCATTAGATGGTTCAAATGAAGAAGCCTCAAAATTGTTAGAGGAAATGTTAAAACAACTTGAAACAAAAGAAAGTGAAGCACGTTGATTGTCAGCGTGCTTTTCTTATGCCTGAAAGGAGATAAAAATGGACAACAATAAAAAGCTTCCGCTCGTTGATGATTTAAAAAATATCTTTTTTGATTTCGAGCATGGAAAAGTTACAATCAACGATTTCGACGTTGGGCATTGCACTGAGTTAAGTGTTATTTACCAAAATAATCATTGGAAAATAACGGCAGGAATCGGCAATGAATCAATAACCTTAGTCAAAAAGAACTTCAATAACTAAAGCGCTATGCAGAAATGCACGGCGCAGTATGAGTATATGAAGCGCTATATGAAAAACCTGAACTACATCGCAACCGGAGATGTTGCGGAAATATAAAAGGAGCCGACTCAAAACCGGAGGTTTTGAGCCTAGCCCCTGTTTTCTATCTTGTATTGTAGGGTCAGGTCTTGACCTGACCGCAGGTTAAAAACAAACCTATGGCGCTCAATCTGCGGCACGGTTAAGACCGTGCCCTACAAAACGTGAGGTCGTTTTTAAGTATTGAGCCAGCCTAATAGTTTTATTCTGCGTGAAGATAAATGGTATCGCCGTTTTTATACGGTGTTTTGACAATGTCGTTATTGACGGTTTGCAATTCAAACACAAGCTCATCAGCGCTGGTTCTGTGATAATTCCCGCTGAAAAACAAATGGTAATTTGCTCTGGTTTCTCCTTTGTTGAGATAATAGGCGTGAAATCCTCCGCAGTTATAGTACCCGCCGTTGTCGGAAACCCAATCGTCAAAATCAATGGCAAATGTTTTGCCTGAATCGGAAGCGTCATAATAATAGCGCATTAAATCGTTTGTATCGCCCGATGGTCTGAACCGGTGAAATCTCTCGATAGTTTTAAACTCTAAATAACCGTCATCGCTTACCCAAGTTTTTTGTTCCTCATATGCCTTTTCATCAACATATTTATGATATCGGTTATAGTCCGCGTAAACCGCTTGCTCATATGGAATAAATAACAGATACGGTGCGTTAAGCAAGGTCAAAACTACAGAAACAATTACTCTTGCTTTTATCTTTTGTTTAGTTGCGCTGAAAATCTGCCGTGAAGTCAACAAGAAATTTCCGACAAAAATCTGAATTGTGCCGGCAATAAAAAAAGTAAGAGCAACATTGTTTTCAATCATATGAGGATAGACTTTTCCATCATATGTTGCCGATGATCCAAAAGCGCATAAGAATATAAAATATGCGATAGCACAACTAAGAATTACTACGAAAAAAAGAATTGCTACGGAAATTAAATATGAAACACCTGCGGTTTTAATTATAGCTTTAACATCAAACCGCTTGCGGACAATGCAAATCACAATAACGGAAAAAATCAGATTAATAACCAGATTTCCTATAATCGGAACTAATCCTATCGGAGTAAAAAGCAGTACCGTAAACGCGGGATTGAAATCGTACAGCTTTATACCTTTTTTTGAAATGTGCTTAATACTTCGTTCTCCATCCATTCAAAAAAGCACCGCCTGACTGTTTCGCTGTGTTTTGTCCTAACGGAATTATTGTTCCGTCCGGCTGTAAGCTTTTTTGGTATCAGTATTATTTATCCGCCTGAAGCGTTATTTCAATTTCGTAATTCTTGAGTTCGGTGGGACGGTAGAATTTTAGTTTAACCTTGTCGCCGTCCTTATGTTTCTCAAGGACCTGATAAATCTCGGAGAAGGACGTTATTTTGCTGTCGTCAAGGGCGGTAATAATATCGCCTTTAGCTAAGTCAGTCTTATCGCACGGGCCGCCGCTTTGAATTGACTGAACCTGAATACCCTGAGGGACATCGTAGTACTGAGCTTCGACAGCAGTAATCGGGGTGCCTGAAATTCCGATTTTAACTCTTCCGTCAACATAACTGTTCTTCATCAGACTGTCGATAATTTCCTTAAGCTGGGTTGTGGGAATACAGAAACCCATTCCCTCGTACTTTTCGTCAACGATTTTTGCCGACGCAACGCCGATAACCTGACCGTACATATTTACGGCGGGGCCGCCCGAGTTGCCCGGATTGATTGCCGCGTCGGTCTGAATATATTTTACAATGCTCTTGCTTGAAGCGTCGCGGTTAATCGCGGATACAACGCCCTTTGTCATTGAGTTTTTATACTCTATTCCGCCGGGGTTGCCTATGATAATAATATCTTCTCCCAACTCTATTTTATCTGAGTTTCCGAAGGATGCCGCCTTTAAATCCTTAGCGTCAACAAGCTTGAGAAGCGCGATATCCGTGCGCGAGTCAAAGCCCACCACTCCGGCTGTATATTCCTTGTCGTCTGCGGTAATAACCTTTATTATGTATGCGGTTTTGCTGTTTCCGATAACATGAGAGTTTGTTATAATATAGCCGTCTGATGAAAGAATAATTCCGCTGCCCTGCGAGTCGGGCGATGAGTCGTTTTCAGTACTTTCCGTATAGCAAAGCACTGAAACAACCGAGCCTGACGCGTGACTGAACGCATATTCCGCGCCGTAGCTTTTGTTTGAGTCAGCGTCGTCAGGTTTATTGTTAAGCGTCATTCCGCCGTAGTTTTTATCGGTCTTATCGGAAAAATCGCTCTCGTTGTGAACCACGGGCGCGGTCGTTGACGGAGTGTCGGGGGAAGTGAACGGAATATTCTTATTATTACCCGAACCGCCGTTTTCATTTCCGTCGGAACGGTCCGAAAAGAACGAAAACGGATTATCGGAATTCTTATCATTTTTATTATTCTTATCTGTCTGATAAATCGAATAACCCACGATTCCAAACAGACTCGTCGCCAGCAAAACCCCTAAAACAATAATTACAACAATAAGCGACTTATTTGTTTTAGAGTTTTCGGGTGTGGGCATATTATCAGTCTGAGCAGAAAAAGGAGCCGGCTCCTGTTTAGGCTGATATGGCTGAGGCTGAGGAGGATAAAACGGCTGCGGCTGAGCGTAATAATATCCGTGAAACGGCGGCCGGGGCTGAGGCGGCTGTTGCGGCTGAAAGGGCTCTGGCGCGCCAAAAAAGCTGCTGTCTGTATACACCGCCGTATGTCTTATCGGATTAAAGCCGCTGTCGCCGCTTTGCTCTGCCCGCCTATCCTGATTGACAAGCGGCTTTTGAGGCTCAAAGTCAAGCGCTTTCTCGCCGTTAAAAGAGTCCGCGGTTACGGTTTCTTCTTCGGTATTCTGTTTTTCTGTAAGCGGCTTTTGCGGTTCAAAGCCGTAATAATTATCAAACTGATTGTCCATATAAAAACTCCCAAAGTAAAAGTCTTATTAAGTATTATAACGCCAAATCCATTTAAAAGCAACCGAAAAAACCGCATGCAATGTGATGATTTACTGAAAATTTCGCTTTATATCACTTTTTTGCAAGTTTTTCCAAAAACTTTTCGAAAAGTCTTTTAATCCGCCGTGTTTTATTGTATAATAATATTAAATCGACAGATTGGGACGCTTATCTGTTGAAATATCTTGAAAAGGAAGATGAATATGCCATTAGTAAACGCAAAAGAAATGCTTACCAAAGCAAAGGCAGGCCACTATGCTGTAGGCCAGTTCAACATCAACAACCTTGAATGGACAAAGTCCATCCTGCTCACCGCTCAGGAGCTCAACTCTCCTGTAATTCTCGGTGTTTCCGAGGGCGCAGGCAAATATATGTGCGGCTACAAAACCGTTGTAGGCATGGTTACCGCTATGCTTGAGGAACTCAACATCACCGTTCCCGTTGCTCTTCACCTTGACCACGGCTCCTACGAAGGCGCTAAGAAGTGCATCGAGGCGGGCTTCAGCTCAATCATGTTCGACGGCTCTCACTATCCCATCGACGAGAACGTTGAAAAGACCAAAGAGCTTGTAGCTACCTGCAATGAGCTCGGCCTGTCAATCGAGGCAGAGGTCGGCTCTATCGGCGGCGAGGAAGACGGCGTTATCGGAGCAGGCGAGTGCGCTGATCCTCAGGAATGCAAAATGGTTGCGGACCTCGGCGTAACAATGCTTGCGGCAGGTATCGGCAACATCCACGGCAAGTATCCCGAAAACTGGCAGGGCCTCAGCTTTGAAACCCTTGACGCTATCCAGCAGCTCACAGGCGACATGCCCCTCGTTCTTCACGGCGGCACAGGCATTCCCGCCGACATGATCAAAAAGGCAATCGAGCTCGGCGTTTCAAAAATCAACGTTAATACCGAGTGCCAGCTTGCTTTCGCTGCTGCTACAAGAAAGTACATCGAAGAAGGCAAGGATTTACAGGGCAAGGGCTTCGACCCCAGAAAGCTCCTCGCTCCCGGCGCAGAAGCTATCAAGGCAACCGTAAAAGAGAAGATGGAACTCTTCGGTTCGGTAGGCAAGGCTTAATAGTTATTAATCCATACAGCAAAGGCTGTCGCATAAGCGGCAGCCTCTTTTTATTTATATATCATGTTGCGTCAGGTTCTGTAATAAACCTGAACATTCAGATGAACAGGCGCGGCCTGCGCGATTTTGTATCCTATAAGGCTTTTTTCGCCCTCGTTAAGGTCATCATTTATATATATTGCAATCCTTTGCCTTATAGGAAATTCATCCACTCTGAAATTTGTCAGGCCGCAGTCGCTCAGAAAACGGTTAAACCCAACCGCAGTTCCGTCACATGTAACGGCTTTTTCCTGATTTATCAAAAGCTCCCTCCTCTTTTCGACCGTAAGCTGCGGCTTAACGCGGTCGATAAATTTTTCTCGCTCGCTTAATCCGTAACTCTCGGCGGTGGAAATAAAGCTCTCGCGTGTCATTTCGTCAATCTTGTCAAACAGAGGGTCAAGCGCCGCGGCGTACGCGTTGAGTTCATTATCCACAACACTGCCCTCGGCAAAGCTGTAAAGCCCCAGGGGAAGCATCTTATTTTTCATTGAATCATAGCTTGACATCATACCACCTGCACCGTTACATCGCCCGTGACAAAAAATGTAGAAGCGGGAATGCTCATATCCGCCATTGACTGGTCAAACACATATGTCTTAATGCAGCCAGTGTCAAGCAGATATTTGCCCAATTGAGAAAGATATAGCCTTCCGCCCAGCGGAATTGTATTGACATAGTCCTCAAACGCGTCGGTGCACAAGCTGACAATTTCTTCATTTGTAAAGCCTTCCATAGCAGTTACATATACATTCATATCATATGACTGACTGACAGCGCGGGCAACAACGGCGTCAACATTCAGTTCCCGGTTATTGTTGATTAAGGTTTGCGCCTCAACAAGCTGAGCATCTGTGGCATCGCCGTCGGTTCTTGCCACATATACAGTAAGCGTACCCGCGCCTCTCGGTTTAGCCATTACGCCCGCCTTGGAAATTCCGTCTACTGATTTGACAAGCTCAATATAATAAGCTGCGTTCATACCGTTAGGCATGCATACGTAGCTGTCGCGGATCCGCTCTCTCAGCGTAGTGTCACTTTCCTCGTCCTCGCCGCCCGTGAACGCGCTCAGGTTGCTTACCAAGTCGATATCCGACGGCACACTTACGGGCACAACCGCCGAACGCACATTAATATTTCCGCGATAACCCGCAATCTCGGCTTCGGCGGGAACCATGACCGAGTAAGTTTCCGGCTCGATTTGGCTGTCTTCGGTAGTATAAACTCTGACAGGGGTTTCATCGTCCGTGGAAACAACCGTGCCCATAGGAATCGAAATTGCTGTTGCCCTGGTTTCGTTTACTCTGAATTCCAACTGACCCCGCGCCTTTACAGCCGGCTTTCGTGTAAGTCCGCGCTGTTCGGCAAAGCGGTCGAGAAACACTCCCGACGCGGTTGACGGAAACAGCTGACGCCTCATCCACTCAAGGCTTGTCTGCATATTATATATTTCACCGGCGAGCACCTTCATGCGAATTGCTATGTCACCGCTTTCGTCAAAATCCTCGCCGCTGTTATTGGTGTAACTGTCTTTCATTCTCTGATAAATCTCGTTATACGTCTCCAAAAAGGCGCACCTCCTCCACACGGCTTTCACCGTTAATTATTAGTTCTAGTCTTACACTCTCATCTGTAACAGAGAGCACCCTTACGGTTGTTTCGGGATAATCCGCAAGCGCCTCACTGAGCACCAGCTCAATTCGCTCAGCGTCAGCGGCTGTGTGCCGCGATCCAAGCTCTCTATTGTATACAAAGCTGCCAAGCGGCACCGTAATACAAATCAGCGCGCGCTGAAACAAAGCGTCGGCACCGCTTACGATATCGACATTTCCCGCGCTGTCGGCGGCAAGGTCGCCGTCTTTTATTCTCGCGTCAACCATTCGTGACCTCCCCGCCGTTAATCAATACTCTACCGTCGTTCTTGAGCACAAGCGACGCGCCTCCCCTGGAGTAAAGCATTATCTCACCTTCCTCAAGTCCGACAGCCTTTGCCAATACGCCTAACCCGACTTCTCCGTCGTCAAGCGGAAGTACAACCGCGCGCTCACCGGACGGCGGAACGCTGACAATCCCGTACGGGAAACACATCTCCAGCGACTTATGCTCCTCTGAGGAAACAACCGCGGTTCCACCCGCGCCGCCTGTATTCAGCTCTCCTTTTGCCGCCGAAGGCGAGGTCATGGAATGATTAGTTATGTAATTCATCAGCCACATCAAAATTCTCCTTTTCCAATAAAATAACGCTGCTCTCGCCGCGGCTGTCGGCGGAATAGCTGACCTTTCTTACCACAAGACCGTTTACTGTTCCGAGCGAGCTGTCATACACCGAGGCGGTATTGCCCAGAATCCCGATAAGGCAGCCCTTGCAGCGCAGCTCCAAAGCATAACTGTCCCTATTGCTGTTTTCAAACATCTTATCCGCCGTTTTGAGCGTGGTTCTGTCCGCGGCGGCGTTTACATAACGCACACGCGCAACGGATTTTGCCTCGGGATTTGTGTTTTTCATTACCGAGCTGTAGGTGTTTGCCTGCTGAAATTTCAGCCTGATTTCAGAGAGCAGAGAATGTCTGCGCATGTTCTCTTTAAGCGAGCTATATCTTATACCTTCGCACGTATCCGAAAAGGTGACGGTGCCTTTAGCGGGATTGCCTTTAAGATATGCCTTTCCGTCACCCGAAATACGCGGCTCGCTGTTATAGCGGTACCGGCAGAACCGCTGCAAAACACGCCAGTGCGACATTCCTTTATCAATTTTCAGCATGTCGTAATAAGGGACATAGTCTTTTTCTGAAAGCTCAATTCCAAACGGGCGCAGATGTCTTTTCTCAATAAGCGAGGCTGTGGGATTAAAATAGGTCACGGGCTCAGCCTCGTTGTCAAGCAGCTTTCCGGCGGGGCTTCTCGCGCTGAGCTTCAGAATAACCCCTCGCTCCCGCTTAACCGTAACAATGCTGTCAATCTGTCCCGTAAACACAAGCCTGTCCTCATCATACGCCCGCAGACAGTCGGCGTTTTTTCTGACGGCACTGTCATACGGGCAGGTAATTGTCAGGCTGTCAGCCGGCACTTTCAAATCGCAGTCAAACGAAATTGTAATGACCTTTTCAAGCGGTATCTCGCGCTTGTCCATGCCGATAAGTTTAAACGTCAGCACAGCGCCACCGCCCTTCCGCCAAGGTTTTCGTCGGGGCGTTTTATGTCCGGATTAAGCGCTACAAGCCTGTCGATCACAATATCAAAGCGATATGAAACATCCCAAAGAGTTTCGCCGTCTGACGGAGTGTAAACTGCGGGCTTGTCCAACACCTCGCGCTCCATAACCTCGCGGAAAACAAAGCTGTATGTCAGCACGTCGGGCTTGGGAATCCCCTTGATTTTCAAGCTTTCAAAAACCGCGTGCATCGTTCCAAGCTTTGGGATCGCCAGCACACCGCTGCCGCCGCTTTTAAACAGCTCAAAAAGCCTTCCAAACTGCTCGGTGCAGTCCTCGCCGTAAAGCTCTCCCTCGCCTTTAACGAGCATGTTTTTTCGTCCCGTGTTCTGTATGTAAGACCTTCCGTAAGGGGCGTGAAGCTCGTTTACCTGCTTCGCGCATTCAAACGTTATCTCGCGCGGATTATGGTGCCATTCAACACCCTTAAAACGCATTGGTACAAGACTCATCGTGATTTTGCCTCCTCTTCTTCGGGCAGCGCCCTGCTGTAGCGGATGCTCTCAAGCTCAAGCTGCTCGCTGAGCGAGTCATAGTTTCCGGCCGTTTCCGCCTCGGCGATCGCAATTAAAGCCTCATTCACGCTCAACACTCCTCTCCTCCGCCTCAACCGTTGCGGAATATTCCACCGCGCCCCCGGGCAATGCCACGCGCACGGATTCTTTTACAACGCAGTTTGTATAGATTTCTGTTTTCGCGCTGTCGCTTACGGTAATGCTGTGGACGTCATTGTCAAACACGCAGCCGTCTGAACAGCGCATTTTAAATTCAAGCCTGTATTTATGACGCGGAATACTGACAACCGGCTTGTCCGTCAGAAACTGATAAATACAGTCCGCGTCATTTATAACCGTTCTTTTAAGATAGGTTACGCCTCCGAGAACGGCGCCGTCCACACGGATAATAAGGTCGGCGCCGTTTTCAAAATAAAACTCCAACCTTACCCCTCCTCGCAAAGGCAGAATTCCATTGAAAACTCCACCTTTCTGAAAACAGCGTTGACATCGGGGTCAAACTCAATAGACGATGCCGTAATATCGCTGACAACATTCTCCTCGTCGGCATCCTCAAGTCCGCTCATAAGCTCGCAGACCAGCTCTGACAGGCCGCTTCCGTTTTCATCGGCGGGCGCGTAAACGCGGATTTCCGCCTGCGCGCCGTAGGTTTCTCCCTTAACGGATGAAGACAAATATCCGCCGATATATCCCTTTTTGCGCTCGGTCTTTGTAATTCCGACAACCGCAACATGTCCTCGCACAGGAGTTTCCATAGAGTCGTTGCCGTATTCGCGCACAAACCTCACGCCGTTAAAAGCCGCTCGCTGTTTAAGCCTGATGATTATTCGGTCAACATGCCGGCGTATCTGTGTCATAGTCATCCTCCCTTTCTTCGCCGAAGGGCACCAGAATCGCCCACTCATAGACGGGCGTGTCCTTGACGAAATAGGTTTCGCATCTTTTTACAATATATTTATTGCCCTGCGTTTCTATGACGGATTTATTCTCAACCAAACGATGAACCGATTTCCCGACATAAAGATATTTTTCACGCCGTAAAAAACCCAGCTTGCGGAATTCGCCGCCGATATAAATTTTATTGCGGTAGCGAAGCGGCTCCAAAAACGCTTTTGTGCTTATTTTATCGCCGCCCTGGTCGATTGTTACGCTTGAGCCGTAACGGCCGATTTCCCTGTCTACACAGCTAAGTAAACTCATTAAATCACCCTGCCAAAAATAAATTCGTCCGAGCGGATTAAATCCGCGCTGCTTTTTGCCAATTCCTTCCAAAGCCGTTCAGCCCGCTTCAGTCCGTCGGCGGATGACGTCAGCCTGACGTCACCCGCAACAAACTGGGTAAGCTGATTTTCGCCTAAAAGTCCGTATAATCTGAAAGCGTAAACCGCGCTGAGCGTTTCAAGCCGCGCTGTCTGGTCGCTGTCGGGCTGCTCAATCACGCACAAAGACTGCACATAACGGCACGCCTCCTCAACAAGCGGACGCAGGCGAGTGGTATCGGCGCTGTCAATTTCGGCAAGCACGGCAAAGCGATCTGTAACATTCGCAATGTTCAAGCACTTACCTCCGTTCTTTAAGACATGGTCTTTGCGGCTTCGGTAAAGATTTTTGAGAAGCCCGCCGTGCAGGTAATAGCGGCGCGCTCAAGCTGACGGTCGATAAGCTTGTCGTAATCGGTAACAACGCCTCCGGCCTGAACCATTTCAAGAGCGCAGTTTTTGTCAAGACCGATAATCTTGCCCGCGGTCATCTCGGGAGCGTGAAGAAGCGCCGCGCCCAGCGGAGTAATCATTTTACCGGTGCCCTGGAAGTCAAGGCCCGCCTTGGCGTCCTGCATCTGAGTCATTCCCAGGATCTTTCTCATTTCCTGAGTGGGCGCCAGAATTGTGTTGAGCTCATATGGGCTGAGACTTGCCCAAAGCTTTACAAGGTCGCCGTAGCTGAGGGCGCCGCTTGTGGTAACCGCCACGTTATCCGCGGCGTTGTTGTTGCCGTCGCCGTTGATAAGCACGTCGATTGCGTCCTTGAGCTGAGCTCTGGCAATGTACGCGCCGATCTGGTTGAGCGTAACGGTAAAGAGGTCAAGGCGCTGGAACCTGAGCGCCTCATAGGACGCTACAAGCATTCTGCCGCGCTTGTGGAGCTTTACAAGGTTTTCCCTTGTCTTGACTCTGGTCTGCGGAATAACCGCGCCCTCGCCCACGATTTTAAGAGTCTTGTCATCCTCGGTGGCGTCGGACACAATGCTGCGGTAATCCATGCCGTCAATATCGGTTACGGTTGCTACAATGTTAGACAGAATATCGGCGCGTTCCATACCCTGACGCACGGCGCGGCTTACATATTCGGGGAACAGCGCCGCGGAGTTTGAGCTCTGGAAGAACTTCTCAACGCAGTCGCTGCCTCTGCCGCTGACCTTAATGTCATATCTTTTGAGCTGGCGTGAAAAAGCGTCGAGCCCTTCAAGCGAGGTACCCTCATAGTTTTCCGAGGGGTCAAGGCGCTCAAGCACGTCGGTAAGGCTGCCCTTGCCCTGATACATACCCTTTTCAATAGTAATATTCTCAAAATTAGCCATATTATTTACCTCCTGTAATTAAAGAATGATTCCCGCTTCGGTAGCGGTAGAATCTACAACAAGCAGTTCTCTGCCCGAGGAATTTACTACGACGTCGCCGTTGTTGCCTGCGGCAAGCTTTTTGTAACCTGCTTCGATTTTTGCCGCTGTGGCAACTCTTACATAGCCCGCAAGCTGAACAGCCGCGTAACCGTTGCGCAGACCGACGCAAACGCCGCAGAAATTATCGTTTCCGCCGCACTTGGCTACGGTGCCGTCGTCGCTGATTTTTACGGGCACGCCTGTTTCGGTAAGGCCGCTGTCCGCGATAAAGGTCAATACGTTTTCTCCATATCCGTTAAAATTTACGTTCATAAAATACCTCCGTTAAATAGTAAACTGTCCGAATGACTCGGTGTTTGTTTTAGTCTTGTTTCCGCAAAGCTGCGGTTTGGGCGCAAACGCCTTGGCTTTCTGCTTTTCAAAGGCGTCCTTAAACTCTTTAAGCTGCGCCACGCTCATGGTTTTCGCGATACTCTGCATTGTGGAGCGCGAAATATCGGGCTGCACCGCTGCCGATAATCTGAGCACCTCGGCTGTCAGGCTGTCGCGATAATACACGCCGTCCTTAGCGGAGTTTTTGAGCTCCTTTATGTAGCCCATCAGCTTTTCACAGTCGCCTGAGTTCAGCGTAAAGCTCTCTCTGTTTTCAAGCTTTTTCAAAATGTTATCCATAGTTTCTTCCTTTCCTAAAGCGGCTTTTGTCACACCCGCTTCCCTTTGAGCGGGTACCGCGACAAAGCTCCATTCATACGCGTCAATCGGCTCACAAAGCTCGCCGCAGCAAAGTCTGCCGCCGTAACGCTCTCCTTTTTGATGAGTGCAGGCGGCAAGCTCCTTGCCGCAAATACTGCACAGCGTATGCTTAACCGCGCAGCCGACGCTTACCTCCTTGACAATACCGCTGTCAATAGCCTCTCTCAGCGCGCGGTTGTCGTCGGTAACAGGCATATATGCCCTTGCTTTCAGGCGAAAATACTCGTCGCCCGTCGCGGTTTTTCGCGAGGGTATATTCTCGGCGGCGCAGGAAAAAATCCTTGCCGTTTGGTTTTTCGCGCTGGGATCATGGTCAAATATACCCGTTTTGCCGACAAACAGCTTTTCAAGCGCGAACAGCGATTCAACGGTAAAGCGCTCGCCGTCGCGGTCAACGTCGTTGTCGCACAGCACAACCGAAAACACATATACCTCGTCAGCTTTAAGCGGCTTTCGGGTATAGGCGTTAATAAGCTCAAGCTCTTCGGCGGTCACTTCTCCCGTGTCGCCGCCTATATACGCCGCTTTTTTTACAGCGTCAGAATTCATCATATCCCTCCAAACCGTATTCCTTTTCTATCTGCATTGCGCGGGCATTGTTAAGCCGCGCCTGCGACAGCTCTACAGCGTCCTGCAGATTAATATTGTTCCATTCAATTTCAAAGCTTCCGTGAACGCCCGCAAGCCTTAGGTGCGCGGTCACGATTTTGCGGATTACAGGCTCAACAGCCGCGCGGTAATATTCAAGCTCGCTCGTCAGGATATCAGCCTGCTGAGCGCTCATGCGCTCGGTGCTGGACCATGAGATCCCAAGCAAAAACGGCGGGATACCGAGCTTTGCGACAAGCTGCTCAAGCATTATCCTGACGGGCACCTCGCAGTCGGGCATGTTTGCCTCGGAGCCGATTACCTTTATGCTTACGTCACCCGCAGCGACAAAATCGCAAACCCTGTCGCTTCTCATAGCCTGCTTCCACTCGCTCGCGATCTGCCGCGCGTTTTCCTCGCTGAAGCCGCCGTCCTTGGGGTCGTAGGTCACGGCAAAGCGCATGTCGCCTACGCGTTCCCAGTTGGTTTTAACGGCCTTAAAAATGCGCGTCAGTATTCCGCTTATGGCGGGGAGCCCCTCAAGCAGAGAGGTTCCGCGCACGGTTCCGCTCTTTTGTCTGAAAAGCGTGGCGAGAACAAGCGCCTGATTCTCAACAGGGCGGTTCAGCCCGAAACCTCGGCTGCACACCACAAGCTCCATTGGCGAAGCTCCCGCCTCAATGCTGACGTCCTTGAGGCTTGCGTTATAAAGCGCGCGGACGCCGCTTTGGCTTTCGTCAAGAAGCATTTCGCCGACGGCCTCACCGTATGTGAGCAGACTGTCAAGATACTCGCTTATAAACGCCGCAAGCCCTGCCGAAGAGCCGTTTACGCGCACATCGCGCACAAACTCGTCGGCTGTTTTCTGGGCAAGCGGATTGTCCGCCTTAATACGGAACTTTCCGATTAGTCTGACAATTTTTCCGATTGCCGCGTCAATCAAAGGCACAGCCTCTTTTATTGAGGCATACAGCTGCCGCTCCGCCGCGGTCTGCTTGGCTGTGCAAAACGGCAGCCATTCCGAGCGAAATTCGCGCGGTACGGTCTGAGCTGCCTTAGCAACCGGATTTTGCACGGCATGTTTTTTTCTGCCAAACATTTCTTTCCTCCTATCTTTCGGCGGCAATTACCTTAAAGCCGCCGTTGTCCATTGCTGTTGTCACAAAATATCTGATGTCATCCATCGCGTGGTCGTTTTCCTTGACGGGAGCGTCATCGCGCCGAGCTGAATCCCAGCGATAAAGCTGAAACTCCCGCCGAGCGTCGCGGCAATTTGCGCAAATACGGATTTTTCCTTCCTTCAGCGCGCCCGACACCTTTCTGATTCCGTCAACAACATTGTTTTTGGCAGGCGTTACCCGAAGCTCGCCGTGGCGGCGAATCACCTCGATAAAGCTGGCCGCCGACGGGTCAACGATCACCTGCCTTATTTTTCGCGTGCCCGCAAGGAGTTTAAGCGCGGCGTAGTGCTCCTCGTCGGTCTTTTGACAGCCTTCTTTGCGCGAGTCAAAATAGTACTCGTCAATTCTGTACCATACGCCGTCCTTTCTGCCCCAAAGGCCCATAGATGTGGGGTTTACCGTTCCGTAATCGCAGGAAATACAGAACTCATCAAATTTGCCCGGCGGACATTCGCAGTACATTTTTTCCTGAGCCATCATCGGATAAACCGCGCCGTACACGGCAACCCATTTTCCGCGGACAAAGCGGTCATAAAACGCGCCCGAATAAAGGTTTTCGTAGCGGCGCTTTACCCTGTCGCTCAGCGACGGGTTATCGTCCATTGTAAAGTGCAGATACAAGGCGTTTTTTCGCTCCGCCTGCAAAATCCATTCACGGTAGAACCAGTGCTCGGGGTGCTCGGGATTACAGTTGAACCAAAACCGCGAGCCCGTAACCGAGCAGCGCGCCATAGCCTGCTCTACAAACGAGCGAGGCATAAGCGCCACCTCGTCAAACATTACCCCCGAAAGCGTAACGCCCTGAATCAGCGCCGCCGAGCCCTCGTCCTTTCCGCCAAACAGATAGAAGCGGTTTTTCATTTTGCCGAAGCTCACCGTCAGGCTGTTTTCGCTTATGCGTTCCTCGCAGTCAAAGCCGAGCCGCTTTAGCAGCGGAATAATCGGCGTTACCATGTTTCTTCGCAGCGAGCGGATCGTTTTGCCGCACAGCCCGAAGTCGCCTCCGTTAAAGGCGTAAAACGACCACAGCACAAACGACAGCGACATGCAGAAGGTTTTTCCGCTGCGCACCGCTCCGTCGCAGATTATGGCGTCGCGCGTATAATCAGGCGATTTTTCATGCCACCAGCTCAGCGCCCTGAGCTGCTTTTTTGAGAACGTCTCAATCATCGCTCTCACTTCCAAGCGTTTTGGCGCCCCTTCCGATAGCATCGAACAGCCCTGATACCCCGGCGCTGTTCTCCTGCTGACATCCGAGCTTTTCCAATGCTTTAAGCCGATCGAAAAACTTTATTTCCAGCATTCCGTCCTTTGGCTTTTTGATTTCCGAAATCATAAACAAGTCCATTTCACCGAGCTGCTTCTCATCGGGACGCTCTGTATAGAGCAATCGGATCGCGTCAGCAACCCCGCCGAACGCCATTCGGTAATACCCGGCTGAAGCAAGCTGCGGAAGAACCCGCTTTCTCAGCGCCGTAAGCCGCTCCAGCTCGTCCAAGATTTTTTCCTCGCAGAGCAGCCTCTCGCCTACCAGCCTGCAGTTTTTCTTATAACCTGCGCGCTTTGCCGAATCCTCGGCGCTGCCTGTGCAGACAAAGTAACTGCAAAACAGTTTTTCTCTCGGTTTCAGTTTCTTTTCGATTTACTTCACCTCCGCGTGAGAGAACCGCTTTTAACAAGTCCCCTCACTATACCTTCCAAAACGCGAAAAATTGCATGCATGTATGCAATTTTTTAAAAAATATTTTTAAAAATTTTTAAAATAACGCGATTTTTGAGTATACTGGCAATATTTTATTATACGTTAAGTCAAAAAAAATGATATACTGAAATCATATAGACGGAGGTGACGGGATGTTCTTAAAAAGGCATAAAAAAATCAGCGCCGAAACGCTGATAGATTTAAAACGGTATATTGATTTATGTTATCCGCAGCCTGTTGAACGCGAGGGCTTCACCGGGCTTGAGGACAGCGAAGATTTTGCGGGCGCAATGCCCCCTATGCGCGCCCCCTCGCAAACAAGCGAATCTTGCGCGGGCAGGAGCGTTAATAAAAAGTCAGCCCGGATTGCGCCGGCACCGTATGCCGCAGCCTCACTCAGCGACGCGCTGAACCACCTTGACGAAAGCTTTTCCGAAATGCTGTTCCGCAAAATTGACGAAAAGCATATTACCGACGCCCAGTGCTATAAAAAGGCGCAGATAGACAGAAAGCTGTTTTCCAAAATACGCGGCCGCCGCGACTACCGCCCAAGCAAGCAGACCGTAATTTCGTTTGCTCTGGCGCTGGAGCTCAGCCTTGAAGAAACCCGTGAAATGCTGATGAAGGCGGGCTACGCTCTTTCGCACAGCAGTAAAGCCGACATTATTGTTGAATACTTTATACTTCACGGAATATACGACAAATTCCAAATAAACGAGGCTCTTTATGAGTTCGACCAGACATTGCTGTAAGAATACCGTCCAATAAAAAACAGCCCCTCGCAAATCGAAGGGCTGTAAGTTATTTATGCTTTCTCATAATAGACGCTTAGGAAAAGCTCAAAGAATTTTTCCTGATCAATATCATAACGGGCAAGACCTGTTGCTTCGTCTAGAGAAATTTTACCGGGCACGCTTGAAATCTTGGAAGACATACCCTTTCCGGCAACAAACTCAGAGGCGAGATATGTAACCTTAGCTGCATTCAGGTTTGTACATGAATACGGTGATGTTTCATTGTACACGGAAATAGTTTTTGTAACATCCTTTTTAATTGCCGATGTCATTGTTGACATAAAGCTTCTGGCGTAAACCTTCTGTCTCTCCAGTCGCTTCATACTGGCATTGACCTCGGTTTTCGATCTGTCTCTGACAAATTTCTCTGCCTGATCACCCTCAAGGTGATACTTTTCACCCTCGGTAAACTGACCTATGGTTTCGGGCGATACAACGTCAACGCCGCCTATCGCGTCATTCACCTCGGCTATTCCGTCAAGGTCAAGAGCGAAATAGGTGTTAATCGGAACATTATAAAATACCCGTTTTACTGATGATACCGTATTTTCACAGCTTGAAGACTTGCCGTCACCGTACGCGTAAGCCAGACAAACCTGCATTTGCTTTATTCCGTTGTAATGGCCGCCCGGTGTATAAACAGCTACATCCGTCACGGTATCACGCGGCAGAGCAATCAGATTCATAACACGGTTTTTCATATCCATAGCCATCATGACGATGGTATCCGCCTGGCCGCCTGTTCCCGTTTTGTTTTCTTTATCCAGTGAACGCTTGTCTACGCCCATAAATAAAATATTTGTAATATCCTTGTTGTATTTGTATGTCTCACCCTTGTAAACAATATACTCGCCATTTTCCTGAACCTCGGCGGAAATAGTATCCGGAACAGACATCTCCAAGGTAACATCAAAAAATGAACTTCTGCCGTTGAGCCACAAAACCTGCAAAACCGTTGCCATACAAATAACTAAAGCCAGTATTACGCTTATAACAATAATAAGCACCTTTTTCCAGGTTTTCATCTTCTTTTTGTGATGCTTGTGATGGTGAGAGTAGCTGCCCGATGAATGGTGCGAACCGTTTGAGTGATGCTTGCTTGAGCTGCGGTTTGAGGAAACATAGAGGCTGTCTGAACCAGACGAGCTGCTTGAATGATGCGAGCCGCTTGAATGGTGCGAGCCGCTTGAATGGTGCGAACCGCTTGAATGGTGCGAACCGCTTGAACTGTGAGAGCTTACGGATTTGGATTTTACAAATTTATAGTCGGACATATCATCCGATGTAGGTAAATTTACGGTTCCGGAGGGCTTGCGTGTTGAATCCTTAGCCGACCTGGTAGAAAAAACAAATTCCTCGGTAATTCCCGAATTGCCGACACCGGAATTTGAATGCTTGTTTGTCTCGGTTTCCGAAACTGTTTCAGGATCAGAAAATGATTCAAGCATTTCTTCATCGTTATCGATGGATTCTTTCTCCCAAGAGAAAGCATCGTCACTTTGTCTTTTCATCACTTACCAATACTCCTTGTACAAGAAAACGTCCGTCACCGCTGTTTGTGCATGTGCTCAGAATCAATACCTTGCTCTTTAAATCAAGCTCAACCTCATTCCTGACATTTCCGTACAGCGAATGAGGATTTTTCATTGACGAAAGCCAATCACTGAATACACTGTCATTTTTAAAATCATATGAATTAAGAATATGCCTGTCGTCGTACTGATATGCCGACACGACCTCATATGTCAGTCTTCTGTCAGGTGTGTAAATATATATATACTTATGTGAATCAAAAAAGTCCTTATCGGCAAACTTATACAGGGTGGCAAACATAGAACCGTTTAACATATTATGACCGTAAAGCACGGTAACCCTGTCCGAGTAATCTTTTTTATTCATCGACTGAGAATAGATCGCGCCGGGGAAGCTATAGTTCTTATAGACGTCGTGATCCAGATAAAAATTGTCATCCTCAGAGCTCTGCAATACAGGAAGATCAACTTTTGTGTCAGGAATATAAATCCATGAGTAAACATCCGGATTCTGTGCCCTGAGGCCGTCAAAATCGACTTCGTCATTCGACGGAGCCGTTACGCTGTTCGAGGAATCGGTATGCTTAGAACCATTCGATGAAGTCGAATTATCGTTATTATCAGTGCTGTTATCAGCGTTGGTATCTGCTGTACTGCTGTTCCGATTCGGGCCATAGGTATTTCTAACCTCATCATAGGTTTGCTCTGTACTAAACATGCCAAACCCTTTGCCAATCAGATAGCCTGACGTGCATAAACATATTACACCGAAAACAGCAATGACAACAATCAGTATTATTTTCTTTTTCTTATTTTCTTTCATATATTCATCACCACATACCAAAGATTGTACCATTTCAAGCCGGTAATGTCAATGCTTTTTGCTTTTGGTTTGATGGTTTTTGTGTGTTTGTTTCTTGATTTTTTTGTGAATGCGGTTCTTGGTTTTTTGTCCAAAAGCAAGAAAAATATCTTTTCTTTCCTTAACATCAGCTTACGCAAACAAAGAACAGCTGTTTTTTATCAATAAAAAAGCCCCTGCTAATCAGCAGAGGCTTTTGATTTTGCAAAATTAGTTTTTCTTTGCAGTTTTTACGAGTGCTACGGAAGCAATACCGCAACCAATTACAGAAGCAGCAATCAGCATGTAAGCCATGATATCGCTTGAACCGGTCTTAGGTGACTTGTCACCGTCATCGGGTTTCGGAACAACTGTAGTTGTCTGAGTCTCGGGTTCTGTTGTAACAACAGGGCTCTCAATAGAACCAGCAAAGACAGTTACGGTTGAGAAAGCCATAATCATTACTGCAATCATCACTGTAATAAATTTCTTCATAATTATCCTCCTGATTGACAAAAATTGAACACAGTTACTTATAGCAATATCCTGTTTCGTAACCTGATTATAACACAATACAATTCAGTTGTAAAGAGTTTTTTAAAAATATTTTTCGTTTTTTACATTTTTTCTCATAATAAATGCTCTATTATGTATAAATTACCACCGATAATACCCGGAGAACAATAACAGTTAAGAGTTTATTAAGGATTATTTTGAATTGTCTTTAATTTTGAAAAAGGAAAAATAAATAAAAAACAAAGAAAAATGTCGCTTTCTATTGCATAAATCGTCCTAAAATTGTATAATCAATATATATATTTTCTAACGAAAGGACTTATTGACGGTTATGAATATATCACAGTTACAGCAAGACATTTTAAAGCTTAAAAAAGAAAAGGACGTGTGCATTCTTGCCCACAGCTACCAGGCGCGTGAAATATGCGAAATTGCCGATTTCACGGGCGACAGCTATAAACTCAGCGTCGACGCCACAAAGGTCGGCAGCAAAACCATACTTCTCTGCGGAGTGCGCTTCATGGCAGAAACCTGCAAAATCCTGTCCCCCGACAAAACCGTAATTCTGTCGGCTCCTTCAGCGGGCTGCGATATGGCGGATCAGATGGACAAAGCAACCGTAGCAAAAATAAAAGAGAGCTGCCCCGATTACACGGTTGTGGCTTATGTCAATACGACCGCCGACTTAAAGACCATATGCGACGTGTGCGTCACGTCATCGTCGGCTGTTAAAATAGTAAAAAATATCGAAAACAAAAACATCCTCTTTATTCCCGACTGCAACCTCGGCTCTCACGTAGCGGCTATGTGCCCGGAAAAAAATATTAAGCTGTTAAACGGCGGATGTCCGATTCACGCCGGCGTAACTGCCGACGAGGCGCGCGCCGCAAAAGCGCTTTATCCCGACGCTGAGCTTCTGGTTCATCCAGAATGTGTTCCCGCTGTATGCGAGCAGGCCGATTACATAGGCTCAACATCGGGAATCATTGACTACGCCCAAAAGTCCGACAAAAAGGAATTTATAATCGGCACGGAAATCAGCATTGCCGAACACCTTCAGTACATGTGCCCTGACAAAAAGTTCCACGTCCTAAGCCTGAAGCTTATATGTCCGCATATGAAGGCGACCACCCTTATGGATGTTTACAACTGCCTTAACGGAAACGGCGGCGAGGAAATAATTCTCGACGACAACACAATTAACGCGGCTCGCCGCTGTATTGACGAAATGATCCGTCTCGGTGGCTGATATGACAAAAAAAGCACTTATTGCCATGAGCGGCGGAGTAGACAGCTCCGTTGCCGCTTATTTAATGATGCAGCGCGGCTATGACTGCACAGGCGTCACACTAAAGCTCTTTGACAAGGATGACAGCCCGGCTAAAAAGACCTGCTGCTCGCTCGACGACACAGAGGATGCCCGCAGCGTTTGCCGCAGGCTGGGAATCCCTCACTTTGTATACAATTTCAAGGATATTTTCAACGAAAAAGTGGTAGGCAAGTTTATTTCCGCCTATGAAACAGGCGCAACCCCAAACCCCTGTATCGACTGCAACCGCTTTATTAAATTCGGAAAGCTTTTTCAGCGCGCGGAAGAGCTCGGCTTCGACTGTGTTGTAACGGGTCACTACGCATCGGTGGAATATAACGAGAAAGAAAACAGATACCTTCTAAAAAAAGCTCCCGATATTTCAAAGGATCAGAGCTATGTGCTCTACTCGCTGACTCAGAGTCAGCTTGCTAAAACAGTTTTCCCGCTTGGCGAGATGACCAAGGCGGAGGTTCGCGCTCTTGCCGAAGAAAAGGGCTTTATCAACGCCCGAAAACACGACAGCCAGGATATATGCTTTGTTCCCGACGGCGACTATGCCCGTTTTATCGAGGAATACACGGGCAGAACATATCCCGAGGGAAATTTTGTAGACGAAAACGGCAACATTCTCGGAAAGCACAAGGGAATAATCCGCTACACAGTTGGACAGCGAAAGGGGCTGGGGCTTGCCCTTCCTGAGCCGATGTACGTTAAAAAGAAAAATTTGGCGGAAAACAAAGTCGTGCTGTGCCGCAATTCCGAGCTTTTCTCAAGCGAACTGCTCGCCGACGACCTTAATCTTATTGCCTTTGATAAAATCGAACAGCCTTTGCGCGTTTCAGCCCGTGTGCGCTACAATCAAAAAGAGCAGCCCGCAACGGTGTATCAGCTTGACAGCGACACAATCCGCGTAGTTTTTGACGAGCCTCAGCGAGCTATTTCAAAAGGACAGGCCGTAGTACTGTATTACGGCGAATATGTTCTCGGAGGCGGCACAATTTTATAATTCAACACTCTATTATTTTAAGGAGTACCCTATGCGCTGTTATAACTGTATGAAAGAACTTAAAAACGGCACCAAGTTCTGCCCGTATTGCGGCAAAAAACCTGACGCCGAAAACCCTGCTCATCAACTGCCGATCGGCACTGAACTGCACAACAAGTACATTGTGGGTAGTTCCATAGGTGAAGGCGGCTTCGGAATAACCTATATCGGATACGACAAAACTCTTGATATAAGAATAGCCGTAAAAGAATTCTTTCCGTCGGGATACGCCAACCGCAACAACACTGTATCAAAAAATGTTACTCTTAATAAAAGCAACCTTTCCGAATACTTCAATCACGGAAAGGAAAGCTTTATGCGCGAAGCTAAAAACATCGCCACGTTTTCAAGCGAGGATGGCATAGTCGATGTGCGCGACTACTTTACCGAAAACGAAACCGCTTACATTGTCATGGAATATCTTGACGGTGAAAACCTAGGGAATTATATCGGCAAACACGGTAATTTTTCGGCCGAAAAGATTTTCAGCCTGCTTTTGCCGATAATGCGCTCGCTTGACAAAATGCATAGAGAGGGCATTATCCACCGCGATATCTCTCCGGACAATATTATGTATTTAAAAACCGGAGAATTAAAACTCATGGACTTCGGCTCGGCTCGCTACTTCTCAAGCGCGGAGCAAAAAACAATGTCTATTATGCTAAAGCCGGGCTACGCTCCGTATGAACAGTACAGCGCAAACGGACATCAGGGACCGTGGACAGACGTTTACGGAATATGCGCCACCATATACAAGTGTATAACGAACGTAACTCCTCCCGATTCTCTTGACCGCTGTCAGAATGACACGCTTAAAAAACCCTCCGATCTCGGCGCCGATATCACAGAAGAACTTGAAAACGTTCTCATGTACGGATTGGCTATCTACCATGATAACCGATGCCAAAGCATGACCGATCTTATTGAAATAACGGAAAAAGCATTAAACAACGAGCCGTTTACATTTATTCATTCGGAAAACACGGAAATGCAAAAAACAATTGACCGAATCAAAGCGGCTGACGAAAGATACAAAACCATGTTTGCGGCGTCCGACTATTCACCGCCCCGGCCAACCCCAAACCAATGGCAACATAACAATCAGCAGCAACTGATGTTCAGCCAACAGCCGCTTCCGCAAGGCAATTGGAACAATTATCCGCCCCAACCTCCGCAGCCAAATAATAAGAGCAATACTGCTCTTATCGCTGTTCTTATTTCATTGGCGGCGTTAGTCATAGCGGCCGCGGTTATAGTCATAGTATTTCTGCTGAACAACAACGACAGCGGAAACACAAATCAGGGAACCGAAGCGGCGGTCGAGGCAACCGCCTCTGCCGAGAGCGGCGTCCCGACCTCTGCTCCAACAACGTCAGAGAGCACAACTGTAAAAGTTGCAGACGTCACCGGCAAAAAGCTTGCCGAAGCAAAAAAAGCCCTCGAAAGGCGACAGCGTAACGCTTTGTGTTTCTAAAGGCTCGGTGCACGCACCCGACGGCTACGACCAGAAGGTTGTAGTTTCAGCTGAATCAGACTCATCATACGCAGAAATGACTCTATACGAATGGAAAGACGGAGAGTGGAGCAAATCGTTCAGCTGCGATGCTACAGTAGGTAAAAACGGCGGTATCAGCAGCAATAACAGCGAGAGCAACACACTTACACCAAAAGGAACATTCCGTCTTGGCGTAGTGCTTACGACAAAACAGCTGGATACAAAGAAAAAAATGTACTTAGCAAACGCGGACACCGTAGTCTGCGATGACACATCCTCCCCATATTACAACCAAATCGGTCAAAAATCGGCTTTTGGCAGCTACCACACCGACCCTGTAGGCAAAAAGCTTGTAAACAATGTAAACAATGCCCTTATTTTTATCGAGCATAACGGCGACGGCTTCAGCTCAACTGGAGTCAGCAAAAATAACAGTTCGGTAATCACTATTTGCGGATGCAATAGCTCAATCAGCCCCACAAACGGATGTATTGATATTAGCGCTTCCAACATGAACAAACTGTTAAGTCTGTTAGACGAAAGTAAAAACCCACATATTACTACAGAGGTGAAATAATGAAACACTCATCAGACAACAAATTCAGCACAACAACCACAATCGGAATCATTATTGCTTTGCTGGCTGTTGTGCTGTTCATAAGCGGCATTGTCATGTTCTTCGTATCAAACAAGCCCGCTTCTCCCACAAAAAATCCTCCGAAAACCCCAAGCTCAGCGACCGTTCCTTCTTCCACATCAGGCGCTGCAACAAAGGATTCCGCTGTCCCCAGCAGCGATCCGAGCAATGCTCCCGACAACACCTTACCGATAACAGAACCTACAACACCTTCTATCGAACCTCCGAAAATCCTTCAGGATCTTCTCAGCGAAGGCGGAATCAATTTAGATGAAATTACCGACAACGGTACAAAACAGCTTATAGTTGTTAAATCAAACGGAAATTCAGCGGATATTAAGTTCTTTGAACGCACAGGCAAGCTCTGGAAGGAGGATACCTCACTTTCCTTCACAGGCTATGTCGGTTCAGAAGGCACTATTAATCCGGACGAAATGAGTGAGGAACACCAAGCAACGCCACAAGGCCTTTATTCAATCGGCGAAGCGTTCTATCAGAACAATGTACCCGCAACGGGTCTTTCCGCGTTTCAAATAACCTCCGGCACTTACTGGGTCGATGATCCCGAATCCCAGTTTTATAATCAAAGAGTAAAAGGCACTAACGAAAAGGACTGGAACAGCGCGGAAGACATGGCAAATATTCCAAACTACCGCTACGGCTTTGTAATCAACTACAACACCGAATGTATCCCCAACAAGGGCTCCGCTATTTTCTTCCATGTCGGCAGCGAACCCACACAAGGCTGTGTATCGACCTCAGAGGACAACGTACTCGCCTATCTGTCTAAGCTTGAAGATTCAAAAAACCCGTATATTCTCATTATCTGACCCCAATACTCACAAATATTATTAGGAGATTATTATGCGCTGCAATAACTGTATGAAAGAACTTAAAGAAGATTTAGAAATTTGCCCGTACTGCGGTCAATCTCCTTTAATTCAAAACCCTGATCATAAAAATTCAGCGGACGCGGAACATCCCAAAGACATAAAGGTCGTAAACTCGCAGTCCGAAGTTAACGATGAGAGGGAAAAACATACCGGCAGAAGTTCAAAAAAATCAATGTATTATAATTGGCAGCCTGTTTCAAGCACACACACCAGGTCGCGCGCAAAAAAAATAAGCACAAAAAAACTAATGCTTATAGCGGTTGCGCTGACGTGTGTTATTGTGATTATATTCCTTATTATCGCCAATAAAAATAACGACAGCAAAAGCGGCGACGAAATCGCGACTGTCGTCGCGACAACCGCGCCTAAGGCAACTGAAAAGCCTGAAAACAAAAACAAAGAAAATACAACAGCTCCCGTAACAACTTCCTCCGACAAAGGAAATACGCAAAGCACAAAAAGCGGCAAATCCGCACTGGAATATGCAAACAGCCTCGACCTTTCGGTTGACGGCCATTCGCCCGAATCTCACATGAAAGATAACTCGCTTATTCTGGAGTATTATTTTTCGGGCGACTCCAATTCCGAGGACGAAGCGGAGTTCGCGTTGTTTAACGACTATCGGCAAAGACTCGGTTTAGTCATTAATTACTTGGAAAATCAATTAAAAAGCAAGGGCTATTCTGTTTCAAGCATATCAGTTGAGGGATATGACAGTGTCGGAACACAGTTTTTTCATGAAACTACCAACTATAATCATTAATCTTCCCCCCGGAAAAAGCATGAGGAGATCATCTGTATGCGTTGTTATCATTGTATGAAAGAGTATAAAACCGAAACTAAGTTCTGCCCCTTCTGCGGCAGACCTCCCTCTGCTCCAAAAACAATTCCCGTTCACAAAACCCGAATTTACAACAAACAGAAAAAAACAAAACCTGAAATTCCGGAGCCAAAAGCAGAAAATTCTCAAGTCAGACCCGAGCCTTTGCAGCCTCGGGAACAGACGAATATTGTTTCGTTTCAAGACAACAAGGGACATGACACGGGAACGGAAATACCGGCGCAGCCCCGGGAACAGCAATACAAGGTTTCTTGGCACGATGAAGGTGCCGAGGAACTTATTGACGAGGTTGAGGAATACCGGATAAAAAAAGAAAACAAGCGATTTTTTATTATCGAAGGTATTCTTGGCGCGCTTGCGGTTGTTTTGGCTGCCGCTATTATTTATATTGCCTTTTTTCAGAAAGATCCTTACACCTACTATACCATGGAAGGCAATTCCATGCTTGACACAATAGCAGACGGCGACAAGGTCGCTTCCGTTAAGCTTGAAGGCACTCCAAAAACAGGCGATATTGTTGTTTTTTCCTTTGGAAAAGGCGTTTCAATCAAGCGTGTTATCGCAACAGGCGGCCAGACTTTATGGCTTGATTATGAAAATGACAGAATAGTTGTTGACGACAACGAGCTTAAAGAAGACTATATAAAAGGCTCAACATTCTCTGAAGTTCGCGAAAACTACCTGGTTCCGTATAATATTCCCGATGGCAAGGTCTTTGTATTGGGAGACAACCGAAAGAATTCTGTTGACAGCCGTTATAAGGAAGTCGGGCTGCTGGATGAAAAAGATATTATTGCCAAGGTCGACCATATTGATAAACAATAATCCGTTAAATTCAAGGAGCAATATCATGCGCTGTTACAACTGTATGAAAGAATTAAAAACAGAATCAAAGTATTGCCCATACTGCGGTAAAGAATCAAGTGCGTCTAATCCGCCGCATCAGCTCGCGGCAGGCACCATGCTCAACGGCAAATACCTTATAGGCAACGCAATCGGCGAGGGCGGCTTCGGCATTACCTACGTCGGATTTGACACAACGCTCGAAATTAAGGTTGCCGTAAAAGAGTTTTATCCTACGGGCTACGCAAACCGCAACAATAACTTATCAAACGACGTAACTTTAAACTACTCCGCTCAGCAAAACACTTTTCAGCAAGGAAAAGACAGCTTCCTGCGCGAAGCCCGCAGCATAGCGCAGTTTTCACGCGAAACAGGGCTTGTAGGCGTACGTGATTTTTTCACCGCCAACAATACCGCATACATCGTAATGGATTACCTTGACGGAATGAACCTGAACCGCTACATATATATAAACGGCACGTTCTCAATTAATAATCTTATACGGCTTATGCTTCCGCTGATGCAGTCAATGAAAAAAATGCACGCCAAAAACGTAATTCACCGCGATATTTCTCCAGATAATATCATTTATGTAAAAGACGGTTATTTTGTTCTGACCGATTTCGGCGCCGCGCGCTATTACTCAGCCGACCAAACAAAAACCATGTCGGTTATTCTTAAATCCGGTTACGCGCCATATGAACAATACGGAAAAAAGGGAAAGCAGGGACCGTGGACAGATATTTACGGGCTTTGCGCCACTATGTATAAGTGTATAACCGGTATTACACCGCCGGATGTACTTGACCGTATTCGCGCAGATGAATTAAAGCCGCCGTCAGAGCTCGGCGTGGCTATTTCGGAAGAAGTTGAAAAAGTAATTATGCGAGGACTGTCAATTTATTCCGAACAGCGTTATCAGAGCATGCCGGAGCTGATCAACGCAATTTGCGACGCGATTAACACGGATAAGGAAAAACCATCAATCACCAAACACTGCCCAAAGTCCAACGGAACCCAAAACAAAGGATGCCAATGAACCATATCCGCCTAAAAAAGCGCAGTCCGCTCCAAAGGCTGGAAGCAAAAAGCAAGAGCCGCTTCAACCACCCGAAAACAAGACCAATTTTGACGTAGAGACTGAGAGCCAAAAATTCGCAAACTCCGCAAACAAGAAAAATACTTTTAAAAACTTCAACAGTAATAAAAATTATGATAAACCGGGCGCATCAAAGGAAAACATTAATGAAAATGTTACCGACACTTCTATCGGCAAAAACTCTGACTCGAAGCTGCTAAAACTCAAAAAACCATTAGGCATCACCATTTCAGTGGTAATCACTTGGATTGTATGTTTTTTTGCTACAATATCATTTAAAGCGGGCGCATGGCCCGTAGGTATTCTTTTTGTTGTATCGGGCATTATTTCTATAACAATACTCATGATGCTGATAATCGAAAAAAATGAAGCTAATAAAAAAAGCAATATCATCCATTTTACCGTAACCTTCAGAAACTATGACGGCACAATCATTGAAACCCAAGATGTCGAAGCAGGAAAAACAGCGGTTCCTCCAACCGTAATTAAGATCCCTGCCTCACCTAACCATACCTACAGTTTTTACGGCTGGAGCAACAATAGCTATAAACGTGTGACACACAACACGGAAATCACCGCCCTGTTCAAACAAATTGACTGAACCCCCTTGTAACAAGGAGCAATATCATGCGCTGTTACAACTGTATGAAAGAATTAAAAACAGAATCAAAGTATTGCCCCTACTGCGGCAAAGAATCAAGTGCGTCTAATCCGCTGCATCAGCTCGCGGCAGGCACCATGCTCAACGGCAAATACCTTATAGGCAACGCAATCGGAGAGGGCGGCTTCGGCATTACCTACGTCGGATTTGACACAACGCTCGAAATTAAGGTTGCCGTAAATAATTACTGATACAGCAAATCAAAGAAGCCGCAAGCGAAAAATTTACACCTGCGGCGATGTGTGGCGAAAACTTTTCGCAAATGAAACGTCAAACCGCTTTGAATTCATTATTTCGGCAGTCAGACCGTATCATGAATCAGAAAACTATTTCATCGCATCAAGCATATTTATAGAAGAGACCGTGAAGTTATACCGCAAAGCGAGGTTCAAATGAAATACGGAGAAAGCACATTTGATATAATATATTTGTTGTTCGCCCTGACGTCAGGCATTGTCATTCTTCTTAGAAGGCGAGATTCCGCAGGACGGCTGATGGGTTTTTCCGCCCTTATTCTTGGCGCGGGCGACGCGTTTCATCTTGTTCCGAGAGTAATGAATTACTATATTGACTATGATTTTTCGTTTTGGCTCGGAACGGGAAAGCTGATAACATCTGTAACAATGACAGTTTTTTATGTGCTGCTTTATCTTTTGCATTGCCGTATTTATAATTCAAAAAACGGCAGCGCAATCGGAATTGCAGTTTTTTTGTCAGCCGTTATCAGAATCGCGCTTTGCCTTTTTCCGCAAAACGGCTGGTTTACAAACTCAAATTCGCTGTTCTGGGCAATTGCGCGCAATATTCCTTTCGCGGCGCTGGGGTTGCTTATTGTTTTGCTTTATTGGCAGACTCGCCGCAAAATCCGCGAATTGAGCCGGATATGGCTTTATGTAACTCTTTCGTTTTTATTCTACATACCTGTCGCGACAGGAGCGGGCGCTGTTCCTTTGCTAGGAATGCTTATGCTTCCAAAAACCGTTTGTTACATGCTGCTTATTGCCGCGTTTTTGCGAACAGTTATTAATTATTCAAAAAAAGAGACATAAACACTATTTGCGGACATGAAATTTTATTTATAATTCTTTTTTGATATATTGTGGAAAGTTGTTTAAAGGACCGCAAGATATGTCAAAAAAGTGTATAAAAAATTTTTTAATATTAGTGTTAGATAACAATTGACAGAATACGACAAAATACGCTATAATATATCGGTAGACTTATATAATGAAGAAAAAGGGGATTGAACTCATATGAAAAGGAGCAGAATGGCTCTGGCAATTCTTCTGAGCGTTGTCGTTGTTGTGATAGGCGTTTCCGTTGTAAGTTTTGCCGCTGCCAACCGCAGCGATTCGGAATCAGGAGCCTCTGATGATGTTGCCTTGTCCGCCTCTATCTCAAAGGACAGACCTCATTCAATGATGGCTAACGGCATAACGAATTTAAAAGCCTCTAAAATTGAAGCCGATAAAATCACCCTTACCTGGGATTCAGCGGATGACGCTACAGGCTATTATGTTTACTCGCGCGATATTGACAAGGTCGGTGAATACGCGCTGGCAGCTAAGGTTAAAAAGGCAACGGCAGCAATAGATAAGCTTACCCCTTCTACCCGTTATCAGCTAAGAGTTACAGCTTACACCCAGAAAGACGGGGTTATTTATGAGTGCCCCGCTTCTGAAATTGAAGTAATAACAAAAACCGGAGAGGTTTCCAACCTTCAGCCCGAGCGTTCCTCGGATGTTCTTAAATTCAGTTGGACTAAAGCCGATAAGGCTACAGGCTACGATATCCACCGCGCCTGCAAGGCAAACGGCAATAAGTTTGAGTTTTACAAGTCCGTAAACAGCACAACAACAGAGTTTGAAGATAAGGACATTAAGGAAGGAGAGCTTTATACATATAGAATTATTCCTTTCCGTACCGTCAATAACGTTAAGTACTATTCCGAAGAGGGCAAAACGATTGACCTTTTAAGCGGTCTCAGCGCTCCCGCCGACTTAATGGCGATAAGCAGCAACACCCGCGTAACCCTTTACTGGAAATCAAAGAAGATCGCCTCAGGCTATAACATTTACATGGCTGAGGACAAAAACGGCAAATATGAGCTTCTCGGACACACCGACGAAACCTCTTATTCCACCGATAAGCTTAAAGCGGGCGAAACATATTATTTCCGTGTTCAGCCGTATAAGAAGTTAGATAAAAAGACCGTAAACGGAACCTGGAGCTCACTGAGCATCAAGGCGGCAAAGGAATCGGGTGAAACCCACAGCACACATAAAAGCTCGGTTGCAGGCTCAGGCACATACGTTGAAGTCAGCATTGCCCAGCAGCACCTTTGGTTCTATGAAAAAGGCAAGCTCACCCTTGAAACCGATGTTGTAACAGGCAACAAAGACGGCGAGTGCGATACTCCTACAGGCAAATTTACCATGACATCGCGCGCGCTTGACACCACACTGACAGGCCCGGGATACTCCTCATTCGTTAATTACTGGATGGGCTTCTACGGAGGCTGCGGTATCCACGACGCAAGCTGGCGCTCAAGCTTCGGCGGCGATATTTATAAAGGCAACGGCTCTCACGGCTGTGTAAATACCCCATATGAAAAGGTAAAATACATCTACGAACACACCGATTACGGCACACCTGTTTATGTTTACTAATTCATAAGATTAATAAGGACGCGTTTTATTGGCGCGTCCTTTTCTGCTGAAATTAAATGGCGTTTGCGCTAAAAAGGAGTGGAAATATGCTGTTTAAACGATTCACCGCCCTTATACTGTCATCTATACTTGCGGCAGCGGCAATACCCGCGGCTGCCGCGCAGTCATATAGCTGCAATCAGGCTGCGGCTGCCGTTACGCCAAATACAGTGATTGGCGACTGCAACTTCGATGGCAAGCTTGATATTCTTGATGTCACCGCCCTTCAGCTATTTATTGCAAAAGAAGAAATACCGTCCGGCGAGGAGCAATTGCGGATACTGGATGCTGACGCAAACGGCGTAATTTCAATTCAGGACGCCACCGAGCTTCAGCGTTATCTCAGCGAAATGCCTGCCTCTGAAAGCATTGGCAAGCCATACGCGGAAATATATCCGAGTATTGAGCCGACCACCGAGACGACCGCTGAACCGACCGTTAAGCCGGCCGTGGAACCAACCGTGGAACCGATCGCTGAACCGACCTATCTGAAGTTAGATACCATCACTCTGAAGCTGGGTGACACGGAAAATTACCGGCTTACAATCGATACCGACGCGGAACTTTCCTCGCTCAGCTTTTCATCCGACTTTCCAAAAATAGCAAAGGTCACAAAAGACGGTTTAATTACAGCCGAAAAGCAAGGTACGGCAACCATAACATGCTCGTGCGGCGAACTCAGCGAAAGCTGTGTTGTCACGGTCTGTCCGTCAGCCACTTCCCTGACGCTGAATCAGACTGAAATAACGCTCGGAGTCGGCGAAACTTATGATTTGAACAGCTACGTCAACGCGGGCGCCGCGGCATACTTCCGCTACTACTCCTCCGAGAACAAAAAGGTTGCCTCCGTAGCCACCGCCGGCGGACTTGTCACCGCGCTGACTGTGGGTACAGCAAACATTAAATGCACACTTCTCAACGGCGTCAGCGCTGTTTGCCGAGTAACGGTTCTGCCGATGGCAAAATCACTGACACTGAATAAAACAAGTGTAACGCTTGCGCTCGGCGACACTATTGATTTCAACAGTTACGTTCCTAAAGGCACTGCCGCTTACTTCCGTAACTATTACAGCGAAGATCCTTCAATTGTATCTATCACTGTAGCCGGCGGAATAGCAAAGGGCGAAAAAGAAGGAAAAACCCGTATTTACTGCACAATTAACGGCGGTGTGCGCGTGTATGCCACTGTTACTGTCATGAACAGCCTGCGCAGCATTATGGTAAATCATCTGCGCGACCAGGTGGGCAACGGCAACGGCCCTTATGTAACTTATTTTAATTCCCATTCCAAGCTGAGAGTTTCAAAATCTTTTGCGTGGTGCGCGGTATTTGCCTGGTGCTCGCTTGACCAATTTGCGTCCGAAACGGGCAAAAACAATCCCATAGCGGCAAAAAAGCACGTCAGTGAAATTGTAGTGCAGGCAAAGGCGATGGGAGCGCTGCACAACCGGCTTGACAATAACTACACGCCAAAACCGGGCGATTTATTCACAACCTCGGCGCTAAAGCGCCCCGGCAGCGGCGGAAGGCTTCATATCGGCTATGTGGAATCTGTAGAAACCGATTCCAAAGGAAAGGTCACCAAGGTGCATACCATCGAGGGAAACTATGGATGGGAAGTAAAGGGACCGCTTGCGACCCGCGTATCACGAGGCGAATGGGTTCCGGGCGTGAAGAAATCATATGGAGCCATGCTTTGCGAATACATAGACTTGGAACAGCTCTTTAAAGACAAATGATATCTTTTATCCGACACAAAATACAATATAAACACAAAAACTCCGCCTGCCATAAGACAGACGGAGTGTTTTTTGTAAATTATCCAATTTCAGACCCGCCGTTGTGACGGGACTTCCGATAAAGCCGAGCTATACAAAGGCGGCGTTGGATGCAGCGTCACGCTGCCGTCACGTTGCCGTTGCTTATTTATCGTTAACAGCAGCCTGAGCAGCAGCCAGTCTTGCGATCGGCACACGGAAGGGTGAGCATGATACATAGTCAAGACCGATCTTATGGCAGAACTCTACAGATGAGGGATCGCCGCCGTGCTCGCCGCAGATACCAACGTGGAGGTTGGGGTTAACGGGCTTGCCGAGCTTAAGAGCCATCTCCATGAGCTTGCCAACGCCTGTCTGGTCGAGCTTAGCGAAGGGATCGTTCTCGAAGATCTTTGTATCATAGTAAGCGTTCAGGAACTTGCCTGCGTCGTCACGGCTGAAGCCGAAGGTCATCTGAGTAAGGTCGTTAGTACCGAAGCAGAAGAAGTCAGCCTCTGTAGCGATCTCGTCAGCTGTAAGAGCAGCTCTGGGGATCTCGATCATGGTACCAACCTCATACTTGAGGTCAACGCCTGCAGCAGCGATCTCAGCGTCAGCTGTCTCAACAACAACCTTCTTAACGAACTTGAGCTCTTTGATTTCGCAAACCAGCGGAATCATGATTTCGGGTTTAACGTTCCAGTCAGCGTGCTCTTTCTGAACCTCGATAGCAGCGCGGATAACAGCCTTTGTCTGCATCTTTGCGATCTCGGGATATGTTACGGCAAGACGGCAGCCGCGGTGACCCATCATGGGGTTGAACTCGTGGAGGGAAGCGATAAGAGCCTTGATGTCCTCTACGCTCTTGCCCTGTGCGTCAGCCAGCTTCTGAATGTCCTCTTCCTCGGTGGGAACGAACTCGTGGAGCGGCGGGTCAAGGAAACGGATGGTAACGGGGCATCCCTCGAGAGCCTCGTAAAGAGCCTTGAAGTCGCCCTGCTGATAAGGCAGGATCTTCTCGAGAGCAGCTTCTCTCTCTTCAACTGTATCCGCGCAGATCATCTCACGGAACGCGGCGATTCTGTCCTCTTCAAAGAACATATGCTCGGTACGGCAAAGACCGATACCCTCAGCGCCCAGCTCTCTTGCCTTCTTAGCGTCAGCGGGTGTATCAGCGTTTGTTCTGACTTTAAGCTTTCTGAACTTGTCGGCCCAAGCCATGATTCTGCCGAACTCGCCGGCGATTTCAGCGTCCTTGGTAGCGATAGCGCCGTCGTAGATGTTACCGGTTGAACCGTCAATTGAGAGGTAGTCGCCCTCGTGGAACTCTTTGCCTGCGAGTGTGAACTTCTTGTTCTCCTCGTCCATAGCGATGTCGCCGCAGCCTGATACACAGCAGGTACCCATACCACGGGCAACAACGGCAGCGTGAGAGGTCATACCGCCGCGAACGGTCAGAATACCCTGAGAAGCCTTCATACCTGTGATGTCCTCGGGAGAGGTCTCAAGACGAACGAGAACAACCTTCTCGCCTCTTGCGTTCCAAGCCTCAGCGTCCTCGGCTGTGAACACGATCTTACCGCAGGCAGCACCGGGAGAAGCGCCGAGACCCTTGCCGATAGGAGTAGCAGCTTTAAGAGCAGCTGTATCGAACTGGGGATGGAGCAGTGTGTCGAGGTTTCTGGGATCGATCATCGCAACAGCCTCTTCCTCTGTTCTCATGCCCTCGTCAACGAGGTCACAAGCGATCTTCAGAGCAGCCTGAGCGGTTCTCTTACCGTTTCTTGTCTGGAGCATGTAAAGCTTGCCGTGCTCAACGGTGAACTCCATGTCCTGCATATCTCTATAGTGATTTTCGAGGGTAGCGCAAACGTCCTTGAACTGCGCGAACGCCTCGGGGAATTTCTCAGCCATCTGAGCAATAGGCATAGGAGTACGAACGCCTGCAACAACGTCCTCGCCCTGTGCGTTTGTAAGGAACTCACCCATCAGCTTCTTCTCGCCTGTAGCGGGGTCACGTGTGAACGCAACGCCTGTACCGCAGTCGTCGCCCATGTTACCGAATGCCATTGACTGTACGTTAACGGCAGTACCCCATGAATAGGGGATATCGTTGTCGCGGCGATATACGTTTGCACGGGGGTTGTCCCATGAACGGAATACAGCCATAACAGCGCCCATCAGCTGCTCCTTGGGATCGTCGGGGAAGTCAGCGCCGATTTTAGCCTTGTATTCGGCCTTAAACTGGGTAGCCAGCTCTTTAAGATCGTCAGCGTCAAGCTCTACGTCCTGAGTAACGCCCTTCTTCTCTTTCATCTGGTCGATAAGCTCTTCAAAGTACTTCTTACCAACTTCCATAACTACGTCGGAATACATCTGGATGAATCTTCTGTAGCAGTCCCAAGCCCAACGGGGGTTGCCGCTCATCTCAGCGATGGTGTTGACAACAGTCTCGTTAAGACCGAGGTTGAGGATTGTATCCATCATACCGGGCATAGAAGCTCTTGCGCCTGAACGAACCGATACGAGCAGGGGGTTCTCTTTATCGCCGAACTTTTTGCCGGTGATTTCTTCCATCTTTACGATGTACTCGTTGATCTGACCCTGAATCTCGTCGTTGATCTTTCTGCCGTCCTCATAGTACTGAGTACAAGCTTCTGTTGTAATTGTGAAACCCTGGGGTACGGGAAGTCCCATGCTGGTCATTTCAGCAAGGTTAGCGCCCTTACCGCCGAGGAGTTCACGCATGTTTGCGTTACCTTCTGAGAAAAGGTAAACCCATTTTCTTGCCATAGTGGTAGTCCTCCTATAATAAGTTTTGTAGTGGCTGTGGCTGACCGTTATAGCCCGCCGACATATCTAAGCCTAAGAAATATTATACCAAAGAATGACGAAAATAGCTACATGTTTTTGGAATTTTTTTCAAAATTTTTCTTATAAAAAACACATGTAAATTTTATTAATATTGTATAAAACGTTTAATTTGCGATTAAAAGGCGATTTTTTGAAAAATTAACTTGAATTTTCTTTTTTTTATGCGATAATATGAATGGGTATAAAAAGCCCTATTTATCTCATTTTTACTTTATTTTTTTGAAAATTGCGAGGAATAACATGAGTAATTGTGCAATTATTCTGGCAGGCGGCGAGGGCAAACGAATGAAATCCGACAAGCCCAAGCCTATGTCTTTAGTACTTGGCAAGCCCATGCTCAGATGGGTTATTTCCGCCCTGAAGCAGTCGGGAATAGACGACATCTGCGTTGTAAAGGGCTACCACAAGGAATATATCGAGGAGTATCTCGATACCCTTGATTTCCCCGTTGAGAGCGTGTACCAGAAGGAGCGCCTCGGCACGGGTCACGCCGTTATGATGGCGAAGGACTTTTTGAAAAAACACAGCGGCAACGTGGTTATCCTTAACGGCGACGCGCCGTTTATGACAAGCGTTACAATAAAGAATTCGCTTAATCAGCACACAAGCGCGGGCTTTGCCGCGACGGTTATCTCGGCAAAGCTTGATGACGCGACGGGTTACGGTAGAATTGTCCGCGACGAAAACGGCAACCTCAAGGCGATTGTTGAGCATAAGGACGCCGACGAGGAAACCCTGAAAATCAACGAGGTCAACTCGGGCGGCTACTGGTTTGACTGTCAGCTGCTTTTAGGCGTACTTGACAAGATCAAATCCGACAACGCCGCGGGCGAGTATTATCTTCCCGACGCGATTGAGCTTTTGCTCAGCGAGGGCAAAACCGTAGGCGCATATACCGCCGAATGCAGCGACGCGGTGCTTGGGGCAAACGACCCACAGCAGCTTGAGGAGCTTAACCAAATCGCCAAAGCAAAGGGGTACAATTGTTAATTGCATTATAAATAAATTTATATAAGCTACAGAGAAACAGGAAAAGGAGAACAACAATGAACTTTCACGGAAAAGACATCAAAATCTTCTCGGGCAACTCTAATGTTGACGTAGCGCAGGGAATCGCCGGCTGTCTGGGCACACCGCTCGGCAAAAGCGACTGCACTCATTTTTCAGACGGCGAAATCGCCGTTTCATTGCATGAGTCGGTTCGCGGCAGCGACTGCTTTATCGTTCAGTCAACCTGCACACCCGTCAACGACAACCTGATGGAAATGCTCATCATGATTGACGCCATGAAGCGCGCTTCCGCAGCAAGAATTACCGCCGTTATGCCCTACTTCGGCTATGCCCGTCAGGACAGAAAGGCAAAAGCGAGAGATCCGATTTCGGCAAAGCTGTGCGCGGACATCATCACAACCGCGGGCGCTGACCGTGTATTGACAATGGATTTGCACGCAAACCAGATCCAGGGCTTTTTCAATATTCCCGTTGACCACCTGCACGGCGCGGGCATTCTCGCTAACCACATGAAAGAAAAAATCGGCGGCAACTTTGACGATTTCATTGTTGTATCCCCCGACCTCGGCTCTGTAACCCGCTCAAGAAACTTCGCTTCAAAAATCGGCACAGGTCTTGCCATTATCGACAAACGCAGGCCCAAGGCAAACGTTTGCGAGGTTATGAATATCATCGGCGACGCCAAGGGCAAGAAGGTTATCCTTGTTGACGATATGATCGACACCGCCGGCACACTTTGCAACGCGGCTAACGCCATTGTTGAAAAGGGCGGCGCTACCGAGGTTTACGCCTGCGCGACCCACGCTGTATTGTCAGGCCCCGCTGTTGAGAGAATCAAAAACAGCGCTATCAAGGAGGTTATCCTTCTTGACACAATTCCCGTTCCCGAGGAGAAGATGATCGACAAGTTCACCATCCTCCCCACCGCTCCCGTTTTTGCGGAAGCTATCGCTAGAATTTACAACGACAAGCCTTTTACTGCTGCATTCAGCTGATTTGACAGGTTTTTCGGTTGATTTTATTTATAATTGAAGAAGCGTTACAGGCGGACTTTTGCAAAGTCCGCCTTTGCGGCTATTACAATGATTTGCAAAACAAATCAATTCGCGGCGCTGCCAATTCATTGCGAAACAAATTCATGTTGCCGAGCAACAATTCATTCCTGTAAAAAGCTTTTTGTAATAACAAAGGCTTTTGTTGCGCAAAACGTTAGAGCATGAATGAATTGACCTTGCGGTCATGAATTATTTCTGCGAAATATGAATTGAAGCTTACGCTTCATGAATTGCGCCAAAGGCGCATTTAGAAAGGAAAACTATGTTTGGCAAAAGAATTACGGGACCTGTTGAGTATCTGATTGTCGGCTTGGGCAACCCCGACAAAAAGTATGAAAACACCCGCCACAACTGCGGCTGGCTGGCGCTCGATTACATCGCCGACAAGCTGGGCGTAAGAGTGAATAAAATAAAATACAAAAGCTTTGTGGGCGAGGCTGAGATAAACGGCAAAAAGGCGCTGTTTATGAAGCCCACCACCTACATGAACAACAGCGGTCAGGCGGTTACTGAAGCGATGAGCTTCTACAAAATCAAGCCCGAAAACGTCATAGTCATCTTCGACGACGTATCGCTTGACGTCGGCAAAATGCGGATACGTCAAAAGGGAAGCGACGGCGGTCAGAAGGGTATGCGCAGCATTATTTACCTGAGCGGCAGCGACGCCTTTCCGAGAATAAAAATCGGAATCGGCGCAAAGCCGAACCCCAACTGGGACTTGGCTGACTGGGTGCTTTCAAAATTCACCGACGACGAGCGCAAAACGCTTGAAAAGATGTTTGAAAACGCGTATGAGGCGGTTAAGCTGATTACGGACGGCAAAATCGACAGGGCAATGAATCTTTATAATTGACAGAGTTGAAAGCCCGTTGCCACGGGATGGCAGTACGCGAATCAAATGTTAGTTATTTACAAAACTTCCTAGCCCGCGAGAAACTACCTAACGTTAAATCGACGTTTTGGAGGCGCACACATGGGTGCGCCCCTACAAAAAAACATAAGGTATGATATGAACAAAACTAATTATCTTCCCGAGGTTTTCGGGCGCAACAGCGCCTTTCAGAATCTTCTGAAAAACTCAAAAACGGGAAAATCACTTTGCGTTTCGGGGCTTTTCCCCGTCGCTAAGGCAAATATAATAAACGCTTTATGCCGCGCCAAAAAGAAACCGGCGCTGTGCATCGCCTCCGATGAGCGTGAAGCTCAGACCCTGTGCAACGATTTGTGCTGCATGGGGCTTTCGGCGCATGTGTACCCGGTACGCGACTACAACTTCCTTGAGGAAATAAGCAGCCGCTCCCACGAGTATGAGCACCAGCGCTTAAAGGTGCTGCTAAAGCTTATCGATGGCGAGTGCGACGTGGCGATTGCCTGCGTTGACGCGGCGTGTCAGCTGACCGTCCCGAAAAAAGTTTTGAGCGGCACTGTGCTGGAACTTGCCGAGGGCAAAGAAATTCCGATTGAAAAGGCGGTGCGCACGCTCACCTTGCTCGGTTACGAGCGCTTTGACGCGGTTGACGGCAACGGCCAATTCTCGCTTAGAGGCGGAATTCTGGACTTTTTCATGCCCGACAGCGAGTATCCCGTGCGCGCAGAGTTCTGGGGCGACGAGATATGCGACCTGAGCTATTTTGATTTGGAAACCCAGCGCCGCTTTAAAAAGGCGGGCACAATCCGCCTTACGCCGTCAACGGAAATCATCATTGAGGACAGGGCGGCTCTCGCGGAAAAAATCACTCACAAGGCAGGTCTTTTGCGCGGCAAAACAGCCGCCAAGGCAAAAGAGCGGCTTTACGGCGAGGCCGAAAGACTGCGCTCTGGCGCGGTTTTAGCAAACGCCGATAAATTTATAAATCAAATATACGACAAGCCAGAGTGTCTGTTTGACTACATAAGCCGCGACAGTCTGCTGTTTGTCAGCGAATTCTCAAATGTGCGCGACCGCGGCAAGGCTATGGACTACCAAAACTCAGAACAGCTTACTCAGGGCTTTAAGGACGGCGTTCTGGCGCGCGGCTTCGACCGCTTTTCGATGACTTTTAACGAATGCTCCGAATTCCTAGCGGCTCACGGCACAATCGTGCTGGAGAGCTTTGTGCACGGCAGCATTCCCCTGCCGCTCAGCGACATAATAAGCTTTTCGGCAAAACAGCTCAGCCAGTGGAACGGCTCTTACAAGCAGCTCACCGAGGATTTGCGCGGACTTTACACGCCTGATTCATGCGGTGTTGTGCTGGCAGGCACAGGCAAGGCGGCAAACAACCTGGTTGAAAGCCTTAAATCCGACGGCTATAAAGCCGAATACACAAAAGCTCTGCCCAAGGCCGAGCGCGGCTTGATTTATGTAATGGAAGGCGCTTTGAGCGCGGGATTTGAACTGCCCTCGGAAAAGTTTTTCCTGATAAGCTACGGGCAGGCGGCTTACCGCCCCGAAAAAAAACGCAAGCGCAAAAAGGAAGGGCAGGAAATATACAGCCTGTCGGAGCTTTCCGCGGGCGATTACGTTGTTCACAGCGTACACGGAATAGGCGTTTTCGGCGGAATAAGGAAAATAGACACCCACGGAATTACAAAAGACTATATAAAAATCGACTATGCCAAGGGCGATGTGCTTTATGTCCCCGTCACCCAGCTTGACATGGTAGCAAAATACATCGGCGCTCAGGAAAACAGCCGCGTAAAGCTCAGCCGCCTTGGCTCGGGCGACTGGCAAAAAGCAAAGGCCCGCGTAAAATCGTCCGTAAAGGATATTGCCAAGGAGCTGACCGCGCTTTACTCGGCGCGAATGAAGGCAAAGGGCTACGCTTTCTCGCGCGATAACGAATGGCAGCGCGATTTTGAGGCAAAATTTGAGTATGAGGAAACTCCCGACCAGCTGACCTGCGCCCGTGAAATAAAGCGTGACATGGAGCGCACAGCGCCAATGGACAGACTTTTATGCGGCGACGTAGGCTTCGGAAAAACCGAGGTCGCGCTGAGGGCGGCGTTCAAATGCGTGTCCGACAGCAAGCAGTGCGCGCTGCTCTGCCCCACCACAATTCTCGCGTGGCAGCACTACCAGACCGTATGCAAGCGGTTTGAGGGCTATCCTGTCCGCGTTGAGCTGCTCTCGCGCTTCAGAACCGCCAAACAGCAAAAGGAAATTCTCGAAAAGCTCAGACGCGGCGAGGTGGACATGGTTGTGGGCACTCACCGCCTTGTGCAGAAGGATGTTGTGTTCCGCGATTTGGGGCTTGCGATTATCGACGAGGAACAGCGATTCGGCGTTCAGCAAAAGGAGCGCTTCAAGGAGCTTGTAAAGAATGTAGATGTTCTTACCCTCTCAGCCACGCCGATTCCGCGAACCCTCAACATGGCAATGAGCGGCCTGCGAGACATGAGCGTGCTTGAGGAGGCTCCGCTGAACCGCCAGCCCGTGCAGACCTATGTATTAGAGCACGACGAGGCGGTAATAAACGAGGCGATAAGGCGCGAGCTCAGGCGCGGCGGTCAGGTGTTTTACCTGCATAACAACGTTGAATCCATCAGCGGAACAGCAAACAGGATTCTTGAGGCGATTCCCGAGGCGAGGATCGCCATAGGCCACGGCAAGATGAACGAGCAGGAGCTCAGCGAGGTCTGGCGTCAGATGCTGGCTCAGGAGGTTGATGTGCTTGTATGCACAACCATCATCGAAACGGGCGTTGATTTGCCTAATGCCAACACCCTTATTATTGAAAACGCCGACTGCATGGGACTTTCGCAGCTTCATCAGCTCAGGGGCAGAGTGGGCAGAAGCGCGCGCCGCGCCTACGCTTACTTTACCTTCCGCCGCAGCAAGGTTCTAAGCGAGATACAGCAAAAGCGCCTTGAGGCGATAAGAGAATTCACCGAGTTCGGCAGCGGCTTTAAAATAGCCATGCGCGACCTTGAGCTAAGAGGCGCGGGCAACATTATGGGCGCTCAGCAGCACGGCCACATGGAGAGCGTGGGCTATGACATGTACCTTAAACTTCTGGGCGAGGCTGTAAGCGAGGAACGCGGCGAAACGCCCAAGACCGACAGCCTTGACTGCCTTATCGATATCTCGGTTGACGCTCATATTCCCGAAGATTATGTTGAGAGCCTGACCCTCAGGCTCGACGTTTACAGGCGTATTGCCGACATAAGAAGCATTGAGGACAGCGAGGACGTAAAAGACGAGCTCTGGGACCGCTTCGGCAGGATCCCTAAGTCGGTGCTGGGCCTTATAGACATAGCGCTGATACGCAACAAGGCGCACGCTATGGGCGTTTATGAGATTCGCCAGAACGAGAACGCGATTCTGCTTTACGTCAAAGAGATCAAGTCACCCGCCGTAGCTGATTTGCTTATTGCTCTTAACGGCAAGGCGTCCCTTAACGCGGGTACAAAACCTTTCTTATCGGTTAAATGTCCGGGCGGCTCGCAAGCTATTCCATTATTGAAGCGAATTTTTGGTATAAGCCGCAAATAATGTAAAAGTTTTTTGCCGAGACAGCATAAAAATTTTGATAAAATATAGACATTTGCGAAAAAAATGTGTATAATTATATGGTACGCACCCAGACACATGGGCAATTATCTAATAAGGATGGTATAAACTATGAAACCGACAGTAAAAGTTCTTTCTCTGTTGCTTGCTGTGATGATGCTGTTTACGGCAATTGCTTCAGGCTGCACATTTAGCAAAGAATGGTGCTACAAAACTGACGATGACAAGCTTGCAATCGGCGTATATATTTACGCGCTCTATAACGCATACAACCGCGCACAGTCTTATGCCGAAAAGCTCGATGACTATGATCCCACAAAGGATTCATGGCTTGACATGGAAATTACCGACGACGACGGCAACAAAGAGGTTGCCAGCAAGTGGATTAAAGAGCAGGCTGAGGAAAGCTGCCTTGAGCTGCTCGCGCTTGAGACTGAAATGAAGAAACTTGACGCGTCTGCCGATTCCGCTACTCTTAAGCAGCTTGAAACCGACGCCGAGTCAAACTGGTACTTCGGCACTACCAACACCGAATACCTGCAGTACTATTCATTTACTCCCATGAAGGATACACTTGAGCCCAAGGGTGTTTCGCTTGAGAGCTTTAAGCGCTTTGCCGCAACCTTCGCCGCTAACTGCGAGAAGATGTTTGCGCTGCTTTACCTCAAGGGCGGTTCTCAGGAGGTTTCCAAGGAAGAAATAACAAAGTACTTTGAGGAAAACTACGTTAAATATTCCTATCTGCCTGTTCCGCTGTACACATCAACTACAGACGAAAAAACTCAGCAGTCCAAGAATGTTGCGTATGATGACGCTAAAATCAAGGAAATCACAAATGCGCTTGACGAATACGCCAAAAAGGTCAATGATACCAAAGACACTTCCAAAGCTGCTGAAACCTCGGAGAAGCTTCTTAAAGAGTATGTAGCGGCTAACGGCATGGAAGAAAGCTCCATCGCGACAAGCACAGGCATCCGCAACGAAACAAATGTTGATAAAGAAGTTGACAAGGTTATCGCTGAGCTCGGCGAAGGCAAGGCAAAAACCATCAAGGTCGGTAAAGGCGAAAACGCTAACTACTATTATGTATTCCGCTATAACATGCAGGCCGCGAAGGATGATTACCTTACCCCCGGAACCAACGATGATACTATTATAAGCAAAATGAAACAAAAAGATTTCCAGAAATATCTTAAAGATTTGGCGGCAGACCTCAAGCACGACAGGAGCAATTCGGTCGATAGCTACAAGCCCGGTATGTTCTTTGTCGCGAAGGAGCCTGAAACTACAGCCGCCTCAACGTAAGGCATTTAAAATGCCTTGAAAGGAAGGTGTTTGAATGAACAGACATTCAAGGTTTACAGCGGCACTTTTATGCATTTTCTTTGCGCTTGCATCAGCGTGCACACTCAGCGTTTATGCTGACAACGAAGACGGAAACCCCGACGACGGTCAGTCAAGCTACGCCGAGCCAAGCGAAGGCGGCGGCGGTCAGTCAAGCTACGACGACGGTCAGTCAAGCTACGCCGAGCCAAGTGAAGGCGGCGGTCAGTCGAGCTACGACGATGGCGGAGGCGGACAAACAAGTTATGACGACGGCGGCGGCCAGACAAGCTACGACGGCGGCGGCCAGACAAGCTACAGCGGCGGCGGATCAGGCGGCGGCACATATTATGGCGATGACGGTAAAGAGTATTCTACTCCCGAAGATGTTTATGTAGGCGGCGATCAGACTTATACACCGCCCGCAAGCACTCCTTCAACTACAGCAGCTCTATATGACACATCAAAAGAAAAGTTTGATGATAAAACACTGTCAAAGAACGACTGGAAAAGCATTAAAGATAAGCTTAGTAACTCCAACGCGTCAGAGATTAACAGCGGAGTCGTGGACTTTTCTGATATGCAGGAGGTTGCCTCTGAGGAGAATAACGGTCACTGGCTTTTGATCATAGGAATCGCCTTAACTTTGCTTAGCCTTGCCGGATTTGGATATTATATTTATTCATCCGTTTCAAGACGCAAAAAAACCGCTCCCGTTAAATCAGGAGCAGAAAAACACAGCGGCGGCAGATACCGTGACGAGAATGACGATTACGACGATGAATTCTCAACAGGCGAGAAACATGTCAAATCAAAAATTAAAAACGATAAACCTAAAAACGGCACACGCTATAAATAATTATAAACCACCGGCTTTAATGGCCGGTGGTTTTTTCTGTTATACTCTATTTATAATCAAAACGCTTAAAAATAGATGTGAGCGAAAAATTTAGCAGAACAAGGCGGTGTACGCCGCAAGACCTGCGCCATAATGCGGGGTCCCAAAAGTACCTGCGCTTTGGGAAAGGAGGAGCCGCCACGAGAGCACGAGGCTGGTCATGCCTAAAACCCCTCAGTGAGGACGGCGCGCGACGACGCGATGACAATGCTGTTATGCGGAATTTTACGCAACATATGTAAACACGTTTTATTTGATGATAGTATTAATCCTATTTTGATATTCAACAAGTACAAAACAACCCCCGAGGCAATGCCCCGGGGGAAATTTTGATGGTATTACTTTTTAATTAGTAATATTACCAGCTGCCGACAGTGGCTTTGCCGTTGTCCCATCCTGAGATGTAATAACCGGTTACGCCGCCGCTGTAGGAGATATCAACTGTCTGAGTGCC
>OMYD01000013.1 GCA_900315195.1 uncultured Eubacteriales bacterium
CTTACGCTCTCACGATGCTGCGTGCTATTTTTACTATATTATTCCGAATTTGTTCAATGCTACTATGGTGCTGTATTTTTTTGAGAAAAAGAAGTATTCTTTCAATGATTATAACAGTAAGCTTACTGCCGGCTTAATGATCGTATGCATATATTTTCTGATTTTCTCCAATCTATTCCCGGCCATTATTCTTGTTTCGTTCTTTTGTTATGTGATATTATTACATATATTCAGGAATAAAAAAACACATACAGTTTTCAGCAGTATCAAGCAAATCCAAATACCTGTTTTAGGATTGATACTATGGATAGTATCTTTAGTCTTTGAATGGAAAGGCGCAAGGGCGACGTCGGAAGACTTGATGTATGATTTTGATTTGATGGGTACTGTAAAAACCTTCATCTCAACACTGATTCATAGTTTGAATATTTGGTTTGTGATATTTGCGGTTATTGTAGTTGTAGCTTCGTTTATTGTCTTGATATTCAATCGCAAGAAACCGGAAAACAAAAAGTACTTTCACTTTCTTGGATTGAGCGCTTTTTGCATCATTGTTACTCTGATATACAGCTTATTGCTATGTGCAAAAGTTGCCAGTTTTTATGCTGCGAGAACCGATATTCTGTTTTGCGTATTTTTCTTCGGCTTTTTGTTATTGTCTGTTTTATCGTGTGTATTAATTAGAAAACCTTTGATAAAAATGATAACACCTTTGATATTGATTATTATTTGCAGCCTTTCATTTGTGACCGGGCACAGGGCATTTAAAGAGTCAAATATTGCGCAGTTAGACGCCAATAAATGCAAACAAATCGATAATTATCTGATTGAACAGATAAAGGAAGCTGAAGATAACGGAAGCAGAGAAGTAAAATTACATGTGCCTGTATTCAGTTCAGATAATAATTGGCCGCTACCGGAATATGGAGTTCAGTGGATTGCTGATACACTTTATAAGCAGCGGATTATCAGCAGTGAAATGACAGTGGTTTATTGCCCCGATTCAGCGGTGAATGAGAAGTTTGGGTTGGATACCCCATATGAATTACCGTAGGTACTAAGAATACAGTCAGAATAGGAGTGTATATAGTGTCAATCACCTCCAATTTGTTTTTGACGGTACTACTGCCGTTTACGATTATTCTGTTATATTGTTCCGAAAGAGTATTACCAGACAGAATGCATTTTTGATCGTTATCAATACGGTATTTGTTCTGTTCAGTGGAATCGGTGGCTTTGTTTTGCTGGCTGTCACCTGCTCAAAGTGCGGTTCTGTTTTCGGTGAGGATGAGTTGATTATTGACGAGGCTAAGGCGCCGACCTGCACCGAAACAGGCTTGACGGACGGCGCGCGTTGTCCGGTATGCGGCAAGGTCATCAAGGCTCAGGAGGTTGTTCCCGCGCCGGCTCACCAATATGAAGTACTGCCTGCCGTAGAAGCAACATATTACAGCGACGGCTCAACGGTTGGCGTGCGCTGCAAGCTTTGCGGCGAGTGGCTTGTTGAACCGCAGGTCGTACCTAAAAAAGAGATCGATTTCACATTCGGCGACTCCAACGGCGACGGTGAAATCAGTATACGCGATGTTACAGCTATTCAGCGGTTTTTGGCGCAGCTAAATATACTTTCCGAAAAACAGCTTGGAGCGGCTGATGTTAATTTTGACGGCGTTGTCGATATCAAAGACATAACTCTGCTGCAAATGTATTTTGCCGAGTTTGATGTTGTGCTCGGAAAGCAATCATAAGCAATAATACAGAAAACCCCTTCGGCAGTCCGTTTTGGATTTGTCGGAGGGGTAGTTTTTTAAAGTTCGTGAAAACCGCGGATACTCATTTTTCGATTATTGCTTTAAGAGAATCGACTATTAATTCAATATCGCCGCTTATTTTGTCGGTATTTGCCGACATGTCATAAAACAGTGTGTTGAGGTTTTTCTCAAAGTTTTCGGGCAGAATATCGCAGTTCTGTTTGCAAAGCGATATAAGCCGTTTTTCGCCGGGGTGAGTCAGCCTGTTCAAAGCGAAAATAACGTCAAAATACGATTCCAGAAACGCGGCTGTTCTGTGCACAATACTTACCCTGTCAAGCCTTGAGCACGCTTTTTTGATTTGCATCGAATAGGCGGGCATTGCGGCGTATAAAAGATTAATGTTTCTTTCGATGATATTCTCGCGCAGTTTTTCGGGATACGGCACCGAAAAGCGCTCTTTCATCTTTTGCAGCCTGCCGTTTTTATCGCGGATAATTTTACATGTAAGAAGATTATGCCACATGCAGGTGGTGTAGCCGTTACGAGCTTCGCATTTTTCCGCTACATCGGAAACATCACCGCAAAAACTATCGAGGTCACGGTAAAGGATATCTATGTCAACGCCGTTATTAAGCACGCAGTTGTCCTCATACTCCCAGTAGTGATTGCCGATTTCCATATATGAGCAGTATTTTTCAAGAATACCGCGCCTTGTATCCTCGCTTATGGGAGCGGTGACATATAAATATACATCGTAGTCAGATTTTTCGTCATGGTTTTCGCCGGCTCTTGAGCCGCCGAGAGCGATTGCCTCAACCTGCTCCAGTGCCGCTAAATCATTAAAAAGCTTATTAATCATTTGTTTTTCCTTTCCGGTTGAATATTGATATTAGAATAATATCCAATATTGGTTGTTGTGTCAAGATATTTGAAAAATTGTTCCGAAAATATTGTCATTTTCAAATGAATCATTTATAATGTATTCAGAATCAGTTAAGAGGGATGTCTATGTATCGGGTTTTGCTTGTCGAGGACGACAGAAACATTCAGGCGTTAATATCGAATTACTTTACAAAAAAAGAAAAGGGGGCCTTTTCAATTGAGATCGCCGAAAACGGTGAAGACGGTCTTGAGAAGGCGTACGAGAATTTTTACGACTGCCTCTTGCTTGACGTAATGCTGCCCGAGCTTGACGGCTTTGAGATTTGCAGGGAAATCCGCAGGGAAAGCGACGTGCCGATCATCTTCATCACCGCCAGAACCAATGAATCGGATATTCTCAACGGCTACGCTCTCGGCTGTGACGATTACGTTGTAAAGCCGTTTCCGCTTCCCGTGCTCTATGAAAAGGTAAACGCTCTTATAAAGCGCTCAAAAGGGCTTGTGCGCTCAAAGGTTTTCAGCGTAGAGGATTTGTCGCTTAACCCAAACAACGGAACCGTTATAAGCGGCGGCGAGGAGGTAAAGCTCACTGCCAAGGAATACGCTATCCTTAAAGTTCTTTTAGAGAATAAAGGAAGCGTAATCAACCGTGACAAGCTCCTTGATATGGTGTGGGGATACAACAGCGGCGCGGACGAGCGCCTGCTTGATACCCATATGCGCAACCTTAGAAAATCGCTTGGGTCAAACGGAAAGCTTATAAAAACCGTAATAAAGCGCGGCTATAAAATAGATGAGCGCTAATAGGTTTTGGCGCTAAAAGCAAAACAGCGCGCCGGTTTGTCAAAAAACCTTGACATTTGTTTAATCGGGTGTTATAATGCATATAATTTAATAAACTAAACCGATGAAGCGGAGATAAAGGCAATCATGCCTCTACAGAGAGCCTGCGCAGCTGAGAGTCAGGTGAGAAACAAGTTGTCAAATGGACCGCCGAGGGCGCAGTCAAACGGGTTTACCGGAGTATTCTGCGACGTTGCAGGCAGACGTAATTGGCCGGGGATATGTTGGTATCCTGCTAAGTGCACGGGTCAGACCGTGAATTAAGGTGGCACCGCGGATAAGCTTTTATTCGTCCTTAACAGAGCACTAAAACTCTGTTGAGGACGTTTTTATTTTGGAGGTATTGATATGCGGTTTTTCCCGACGCTGAACGAGGTAAAAGAAATTGCTTCTCGCAATATGTACGACGTTGTGCCGCTGAGCTGTGAAATCCTATCGGACTTCACCACGCCTATCGAGACAATGCGTATTTTAAAAAACGTTTCCACTCACTGCTATATGCTGGAGTCCGCCCAGGCAAACGACCGATGGGGACGCTACACCTTCCTGGGATACGATCCAAAGCTTGAAATCACCTGCATTGACGGCGTACTGAAGGCGGGCGGTGCTGAGCATAAAACCGACAATCCGTCCGGGTATCTCAGAACCCTTCTGTCTTCATATAAAAGCCCAAGGCTCCAAAACCTTCCGCCGTTTACGGGCGGTCTGGTAGGATATTTTTCCTATGATTATCTCGGCTACAGCGAGCCGAGTGTCAGGTGCGGGGCAGAGGACACCGAGGCTTTCAAGGACGTTGATTTAATGCTTTTCGATAAGGTAATTGCCTTTGATAACGTAAAGCAGAAAATCATTCTTATTGTAAACATGAAGCTTAACGACGTTGAGAATAACTACGCTAAGGCGTCTCTTGAGCTTTGTAATCTCGTTAATCTTCTCAAAAATGGCAAAAAATCCGAGGAAAAGCCCGGCAGACCGGGGGGCGAGGTAACCCCGCTTTTCAACAAAGAGCAGTACTGTGAGATGGTAGAGCGAGCTAAGCGCCATATTCGTGAGGGCGATATTTTCCAGATCGTGCTTTCAAACCGTCTCAGCGCCCCGTTTGATGGCAGCCTGCTCAACACATACAGAATGCTTCGCACAATCAACCCGTCGCCCTATATGTTTTACTTTTCGGGCACCGATGTCGAGGTCGCGGGCGCTTCTCCCGAAACTCTGGTTAAGCTTGAAAACGGCGTTCTCCACACATTTCCTCTTGCGGGCACCCGCCCCAGAGGCAAGACCGAGCGCGAGGATTTGGCGCTTGAGCGTGAGCTTCTTGCCGATGAAAAGGAGCTTGCCGAGCACAATATGCTGGTGGATTTGGGGCGCAACGACTTGGGCAAAATCAGCAAGTTCGGCACCGTTGAGGTTGAAAAGCTCCATTCAATCGAGCGTTACTCCCATGTAATGCATATCGGCTCAACCGTGCGCGGCGAAATCCGCGATGACAAAGACGCTCTTGACGCTATCGAGGCGGTGCTTCCCGCGGGAACACTCTCGGGCGCTCCTAAAATCCGCGCCTGCCAGCTCATAGGCGAGCTTGAAAACAACAAGCGCGGCATCTACGGCGGCGCTATAGGATATATCGACTTTACGGGCAACATGGACACCTGCATAGCAATCCGAATCGCTTACAAAAAGAACGGCAAGGTGTTTGTCAGAAGCGGCGCGGGTATTGTGGCGGACTCAAACCCCGAAAAGGAATTTGAGGAATGTCTTAACAAGGCAAAGTCCTCGCTGCACGCGCTTGAGCTGGCGCAGGAGGAACAGCTATGATTTTACTTATTGACAACTACGACAGCTTTTCATACAACCTGTATCAGCTGATAGGGGAGATCTCTCCCGATATAAAGGTGATCCGCAACGACGAGCTTACAGTCGATGAAATCCGCGGCTTAAAGCCCGACAGAATAATTCTCTCACCCGGTCCGGGCAGACCTGAGGACGCGGGAGTTATAATCGAAGCGGCAAAGCGGCTTGGCGGCGAGATCCCGATTTTAGGCGTATGCCTGGGACATCAGGCAATCTGCGCGGCATACGGCGCAACCGTAACATACGCTAAGCGGCTCATGCACGGCAAACAGAGTGTTGTCACACTTGATAAGGACTGTCCGCTGTTTAAGAACTGCCCTGCTCAGACTAAAGTTGCGCGCTACCACTCGCTGGCTGTGGATAAAAATACGCTTCCCGACTGCCTGCGTGTTACAGCCAAAACCGACGATGGTGAGGTTATGGCGGTTCAGCACACTGAATATCCGATTTTCGGCGTGCAGTTTCATCCCGAATCCATTATGACGCCTGACGGCAGAACAATGTTATATAATTTTATAAAAGGGTAAATTGGGTTACAGAAAGGAAGAATAATCATGATTAAAGAAGCGATCGTCAAAATCGTAAACAAAGAGGATCTGACCTATGACGAGGCTTACGCCGTAATGAATGAAATAATGAACGGCGAGACAACGCCTACTCAGAACGCGGCTTTCCTTTCCGCTCTGTCAACAAAGAGCGCCAAAGCGGAAACGACCGACGAGATAGCGGGCTGCGCCGCCGCAATGCGCGACCACGCCACAAAGGTAGAAACGGGTATGGATGTGCTTGAAATCGTAGGAACGGGCGGCGACAACGCAAAGAGCTTCAACATTTCTACCACCGCGGCTATTGTTTCCGCCGCGGGCGGCGTTAAGGTCGCTAAGCACGGCAACCGCGCGGCTTCCTCAAACAGCGGCACTGCCGACTGCCTTGAGGCTCTCGGAGTAAATATCAACCAGAGCCCCGAAAGGTGCGTTGAGCTTTTAAACGAGGTCGGAATGTGCTTCTTCTTCGCACAGAAGTACCACACCTCAATGAAATATGTCGGCGCAATCCGCCGCGAGCTGGGCTTCAGAACAGTATTCAATATTTTAGGGCCGCTTACAAACCCCGCCTCGCCCTCAATGCAGCTTCTCGGCGTTTACGACGAGTACCTTGTTGAGCCGCTGGCTCAGGTTCTTATCAATCTGGGAATCAAGCGCGGAATGGTAGTCTACGGTCAGGACAAGCTCGATGAAATCTCTCTCAGCTCGTCTACAAAGGTATGTGAGATAAAGGACGGCTGGTTCAAGTCATATGTCATTAAGCCCGAGGACTTGGGTTTTGAGCGTTGCTCAAAGGACGACTTAAAGGGCGGCTCGCCTCAGGAAAACGCTCAGATCACGCGCGATATTCTTGCGGGACAAAAAGGTCACAAGCGCAACGCGGTGCTGCTCAACGCGGGGGCGGCGCTCTATATCGCGGGCAAGGCTCAAAGCTTTAAGGACGGCGTAAAGCTTGCCGCCGAGATCATTGACTCGGGCAAGGCGGCCAAGACGCTTGAAAAGCTGATTGAGGTCAGCAACAGACCCGAGGATGAATAATGAATATCTTAGATAAGCTCGCCGCTCACGCCCGCGAAAGGGTAGAGGCGGCAAAGAATAATATTTCTCTAGAAGAAATAAAGCGGCAGGCGCTGCGGCTGCCCAAGGGTGACTTTTCCTTTGAAAAAGCGCTTAAAAAGCCCGACTTATCTTTTATCTGCGAGTGCAAAAAGGCGTCGCCCTCAAAGGGCTTAATCGCGCCCGACTTTCCGTATCTGAAAATCGCTCAGGAGTACCAAGCGGCGGGCGCTGACTGCATATCCGTACTCACCGAGCCAAAGTGGTTTTTAGGCAGTGAAAAGTACCTGCGCGAGATCGCCTCGAAAGTAAGCATACCCTGTCTGCGCAAGGACTTCACCGTTGACGAGTACATGATATACGAGGCAAAGCTGCTCGGCGCCTCGGCTGTGCTGCTGATAGCGGCAATCCTTTCCGAGGAGCAGCTCAGAGAGTACAAGGGCGTTTGTGATGAGCTGGGACTTTCGGCGCTTGTAGAGGCTCATAACGAGGCTGAGGTTAAGGCGGCAATTAACGCGGGCGCAAGGATTATCGGCGTTAACAACCGCAATTTAAAGGACTTTACCGTAGACACCGAAAACAGCAGGCACCTCAGAAACATTATCCCTAACGACATTCTTTTTGTTTCCGAAAGCGGAGTAAAAACCGCTGATGATGTGCAGAGCCTTCGTGAAATCGGAGCCGACGCGGTACTTATCGGCGAAACCCTGATGAAGGCTGAAGATAAAAAGCAAAAGCTAAACGAACTGAGAGGAAGAATATGACAAAGATAAAACTGTGCGGACTTTCACGCACACAGGATATTGAAGCGGCAAACGCTCTAAAGCCCGACTACATCGGCTTTGTGTTTGCCGAAAAAAGCAAGCGCCGTGTAACCCATCTGCAGGCGGCTGAGTTAAAAAGCAAGCTTAATTCCGATATCAAAGCGGTAGGCGTTTTCCTTGACGACGACCTTGATATGGTAGCATCGATGATGAATCTCGGCATTGTAGACGTCGTTCAGCTCCACGGCACCGAGGATGAGGAGTACCTTCAAAAGCTGCGCAAAATCACCGAAAAGCCGATTATAAAGGCGTTTGTAATCCGCTCTCTTGACGATGTAAAACGCGCCGAGCAGTCGAGCGCCGACTATGTTCTTCTTGACGGCGGCAAGGGCGAGGGCAAGGCATTTGACTGGAGCCTTTTAAAGGAAATCAAAAGACCGTATTTTCTGGCGGGCGGGCTTAACCCCGAAAACGTCGCCGAGGCGGTCAAAAATCTTAATCCATTCGCGGTTGACGTAAGCACCGGCGTTGAAACCGGCGGAGTAAAGGACAGCGAAAAAATGACGGCGTTTGTTGCAGAAGTAAGAAAGGAAGAAACAGCATGACAAATCTAAACGGACGCTTTGGCGTTCACGGCGGTCAGTACATTCCCGAAACACTGATGAATGCCGTTATCGAGCTTGAGCAAGCCTACAATTACTATAAAGCAGATCCCGAGTTCAACCGCGAGCTTACCGAGCTTCTCAACGATTACGCGGGCAGACCGTCAAGATTATATTACGCGGAGAAGATGACAAAGGATCTGGGCGGCGCGAAGATCTATTTAAAGCGCGAGGACTTGAACCACACGGGTGCTCACAAAATCAACAACGTTCTCGGCCAGGCGCTTCTTGCCAAAAAGATGGGCAAAACCCGTCTTATCGCCGAAACGGGCGCGGGTCAGCACGGCGTTGCCACCGCAACCGCCGCCGCTCTTATGGGCATGGAGTGCGTGGTGTTCATGGGCGAGGAGGACACTAAGCGCCAGGCGCTTAATGTGTATAAAATGAAACTCCTCGGCGCTGAGGTAATTCCCGTAACCACCGGCACGGCTACTCTGAAAGACGCCGTAAGCGAGGCTATGCGCGAGTGGACAACACGTATTTCCGACACCCACTACTGCCTCGGTTCGGTTATGGGGCCGCACCCGTTCCCGACAATCGTGCGCGATTTTCAGGCGGTTATTTCCAAAGAAATAAAGGAGCAGATGCTCCGGAAGGAAGGCAGACTTCCCGACGCCGTAATCGCCTGCGTAGGCGGCGGCTCCAACGCTATCGGCAGCTTCTACAACTTTATCGGCGACGAAGGCGTGCGCCTTATCGGCTGCGAGGCGGCAGGCAGAGGAATCAACACCTTTGAAACCGCCGCTACCATCTCAACAGGCAGACTTGGTATTTTCCACGGAATGAAGTCGTATTTCTGCCAGGACGAAAACGGCCAGATCGCTCCCGTATACTCAATCTCGGCGGGACTTGACTATCCGGGCGTTGGCCCCGAGCACGCGCACCTCTACGACATAGGCAGAGCCGAGTATGTGGCGATCACCGACGACGAGGCGGTCGATGCGTTTGAGTACCTTTCAAAAACCGAGGGGATTATCCCCGCGATTGAGTCATCGCACGCGTTGGCTCACGCGATAAAAATAGCGCCTGAAATGGATAAGGACAAAATTATTGTAGTTACCGTTTCGGGCAGAGGCGACAAGGACTGTGCGGCGATCGCGCGATACAGAGGGGAGGATATTTATGAGTAAAATCAGAGACGCTTTCAAAAACGGCAAGGCTTTTATTCCGTTCATCACCTGCGGCGATCCCGACCTTGTAACAACCGCCGAGGCTGTAAGAGAAGCGGCTAGAAACGGAGCCGATTTAATCGAGCTTGGAATTCCGTTCTCCGACCCGACAGCCGAGGGTCCCGTAATCCAGGGCGCCAATATCCGCGCGCTCAGGGGCGGGGTAAACACCGACATGATTTTTTCGTTTGTTTGCGGGCTTCGTCAGGATGTTACAATTCCTATGGTGTTTATGACATACGCTAACGTTGTGTTCTCCTACGGCGCGGAAAAGTTTATCTCAACCTGCGCCGAAATCGGAATTGACGGACTTATTCTTCCTGACATTCCATACGAGGAAAAGGACGAGTTTTTGCCGATTTGCCGCAAATACGGCGTTGACCTCATCTCGCTCATCGCACCCACCTCGGCAAACCGCGTAAGCATGATAGCAAAAGAGGCAGAGGGCTTTATCTATCTTGTATCAAGCCTCGGCGTAACCGGCGTAAGAAATGAAATCAACACCGATTTGCAGTCGATTGTGAAGATTATCCGCGAGAACACCGACGTTCCCTGCGCCATAGGCTTCGGTATTTCAACTCCCGAGCAGGCTAAGATGATGACCGATATAGCAGACGGCGCGATTGTCGGCTCAGCTGTCGTCAAGCTCCTTGAGCAGTACGGCAAGGACGCTCCTAAGTACATCGGCGAGTTTGTTAAGTCAATGAAGGACGCCGTAAAATAACAAATAACAGTATTATCCGCCGCGGGCTTTTTTACGCGGCGGATTTTATTGTATAGAAAACTGCTTTGTTTTGACCACGCTGTTTCACAGGTGTTTCCGTTAAAACAAGGCTTTCCAAAGGCGGGATTGGGTGCAGCGTCACGCTGCTTTTTTTTATTCAATAGGAAAGTACAACCAAACGTATAATTTGTTTGCTTTGTTCAGAAAAATAGACTAACGGTAATAATTCTCAGTCTCCTATCAAATAAAAAATTATATTGCCCGCTCAGTTGCGCCTTTGCGTGCGCACGAGCGATGGCTAAAGAAAGCGCACGCACTATGAGTGCGCACGCTTTCTTGTCGGAAATTCCACATAGATTCCTAACTTCTTCCTAACAAGTTCCAAATTAGCCTGATATACTTGTGACATCAAAAGGCGAGGATGATTTATATGGTACAGACAAAGGTACAAAAAATATTTTTCGCGCTCGGCACGGTAAACACCCTCACGGTGTTTTCGGATGGGCTTGAAGACGTTCTTTTAAAGGCTAAGAACAGAGTATATGAGCTTCACAACAAGCTGTCGGCGTTTGACGAAAACAGCGAGGTCAGTCAGATAAACAAAAGCGCGGGGGTTTGTCCCGTTAAGGTGTCCGACGACACACTAAGGCTGATTGAACGGTCGGTTTCCTACTCAAAGCAGACAAACGGCATGTTCGATATCACAATTCATCCGCTTTCAATGCTCTGGAAAAAATGCATAGCGGAAAAAGCGCTCCCGTCAAAAGAACAGGTAGAAAAGCGCCTTTATCTTACAAATTACCGCGACATCTTAATTGACAGAAAAAACAAAACCGTAATGCTCAGATTAAAAAATCAGGCGATTGATTTAGGCGGAGTTGCAAAGGGATACGCGGCTGACGAGGTGAGATGTATATTTCTTGAAGAGAATATTGATGAAGCTATTATCAACCTCGGAGGCACGGTGATCACTATCGGCGAAACCAGAAAAATCGGCATTCAGAATCCGTATGAAAAAACGGGCACGGCGTTTGGCTCGCTCGGTCTGCATAACAAGGCGGTTGTTTCCTCGGGACTGTACGAGCAGGGCTTTACGCTAAACGGCAAAACATATCATCACATAATCAATCCCAAAACGGGATACCCCGCCGGGAGCGATTTGGCCGGCGTGACGCTGATAGGTGACAGCGTCGAGGAGCTTGACGCGTTGAGTACAACCGCGCTGATGTCGGGCATGAACAGCGCCGCGGGTTTTTTAGGAATATGCGGAATTGAAGCGGTGTTTATTACAAAGGGAAAAAAGGTATATACAACAAACGGGCTGGCGGGTCAGCTTGGTTTCTGCTGAAAGGAAGGTTATTATGAAACATCAACAACAGTCAAAGCGTAAAATATCACCCATGCAGATAATACGCGCGGCAATTCAGATTACAGCGTTCATCCTCATCCCGGGGTTCTTCATCACGGTATTCTCGGAGATCGGCTCAATATTCACATCAATCATAGGCGGTACCTTTGTGTTCTCTGAGCAAATGGCAAATATCTTCATGGTGCTGGCGGTATTCCTCATCACATTTATCTGGGGCAGATTTTTCTGTGGCTTTATTTGTTCGTTCGGAGCAATGCAGGATTTGCTTTGGTTCTTCGGAAAGCGCATCCCGTTCAGACCGGTTATTTCGCAAAAAGGCGACAGAGTGCTGAAGCTTCTCAAATACGGCGTGCTTTTGTTCATTGTATTCGGCGTATGGGTGTTCGCGATACCCGGCGACAGCGTCTGGAGTCCGTGGACGGTTTTCGGTATGTAAACAAGCCCCTTCAAGGGCTTCCCGGGCGAGCTTATGTTCCTGTCAATCGGCGGAGCGCTTTTGCTTCTGATTATAATCGGCTCTTTGTTTATAGAAAGGTTTTTCTGCAAATATCTCTGCCCGCTGGGCGCGCTGTTTACATTGGCTTCAAGGTTCCGCGTCTTCAGGCTCAAGCGCGACAGCTCACAGTGCAGCGGCAGATGCAGAGTCTGCACCAGAAAATGCTCAATGTCAATTCCTCTTTATAAGTACGACAGCGTTAATTCGGGCGAGTGCATAAACTGCATGAAATGCTCTTCGGCGTGTGCTTTCGGCAACATCAAGGCGGAAACGATTCCCGCGGTGACAGGCACAGTGGCTGCGGTTGCGCTCACGGGCGTAGCCTTCGCAGGCACCCTGCAGCCCGCCAAAACAACATCAGTCAGTGTTCAGGCTCCGACCTCTGTTTCGTTCTCGGCGACAAACGGCAGGTTCAGAGACGGCTCTTACACAGGCTCAGCCGCAGGCTACCGCGGCACCACATCTGTTACCGTTAAGGTTGAAAACGGCAGCATTTCCGAAATTACCGTTGACTCGACAGGCGACGACAGAGAGTTCTTCAGCAAAGCTCAAAGCGGCGTAATTCCCGCTATTATTTCAGCTCAGAGCACAAATGTAGATACCGTAAGCGGCGCTACTTACAGCAGCCAAGGCATAATCAACGCGGTTGAAAGTGCCCTCGGTGACCAGCTTCTTCAGAATTCTGCCGAAACGGAAAATAAGGAAACCACACAGGCCGAGCAGAAGCACGGCAAGTCGGAAGGTCAGCCCTCGACACAGGCCGAGTTTGGTGACGAGCAGGGAACTCAGGCTCAGGAAAACCCAGACAATAACACAGTTGAGGAAGAAACCGAATCTCAGCAGAGCAAATCCTCAAACGGCAGCTTCGCGGACGGCACATACACAGGCTCAGGTTCAGGCTTCCGCGGCACAACAAGCGTTTCCGTAAACGTACAAAACGGCTCTATCACCGACATCACCGTTACCTCTTATCAGGACGACTATCCGTTCTTCTCACGGGCCGAAAGCGGCGTAATAAGCGAGATCCTAGCATCGCAGAGCATTAACGTCTCAACCGTAAGCGGCGCTACCTTCAGCAGTAACTCAATTATCGAGGCTGTAGCAAACGCGCTCGGTCAGGAATTCTCAAATCCCAACAGCTCAATGGGCGGCGGTCACGGCAGACATTAATTATCATAATCAAAACCGATATTAAATATCGCGGCAGCAAAAAATTGTTCCCTTGCTATTTGCAAGGGAACGGTTTTCGTGTATAATAATCATATAATACTAATATTCAGTAAAACCCTTCAACATCTGTTGCGTTAAATTCCGCGTAACTGTGTTGGCGTCCTTGCAAGGCGGCAGTCTTGTTCTGTGAAATTTTCCGCTAACAGCTGAATAAAGCGTTTTAATGAAAAATTAGCATAAACCATGGAGGTGGCGATATGCCGAGAATTCTTATTGCCGACGACGAGCCCGACATTATAGCGCTCATAACAAGATACGCTCAGCGCGAGGGCTATGAGGTAGTCGGGGTAGAGGACGGAAGTCAGGCGGTCAAGGCGTGCCGCGAGGGCGACTTTGACGTAATTGTAATGGATGTAATGATGCCCGATACCGACGGTTTTACAGCCTGCAAGCAAATCCGCGCTTTCAAGGAGATTCCCGTTCTTATGCTCTCGGCGCGCGGCACCGAATACGACAAGCTTTTCGGCTTTGAGGTCGGCGTTGACGACTACGTAACAAAGCCGTTTTCGCCAAAGGAGCTTATGGCTCGCATAAAGGTCATTATCAGCCGCAATCAAAGGCGCGGCGGCTCGCAAAGTCAGCTTTCATCAGGCGGTATCAGGGTCGACACTCTCGGCCACACAGTAAGCGTTGACGGCGAAAAGGTGGAGCTTACCGCCAAGGAGTACGATATTCTTTTGCTGCTGATGAAAAACAGGGGCATTGTTTTCTCGCGCGACAAAATCTTAAATGAGGTGTGGGGTTACGACTACTTCGGCGACGACCGCACCGTTGACTGGCAAATAAAGCTGCTTAGAAATAAGCTCGGCGAAAGGCGAGGCTGTATCGCGACTGTTCGAGGGGTGGGATATAAGTTTGAAGGTTAAATCATTCAAAACAAAGCTGTTGCTGTATTTCGGGCTGTTTACGGCAATAATCTTTTCGGTGCTGTGGGTGCTTCAGACGGTGTTTTTGCAGGGCTTTTACAATCAAATGCTCATTTACAACACCAAATCGGCAGCCGAAAAAATAGTAAAAAACTCAGGCAAGGATAATATCTCCGAGGTTGTTGACGAAATTGCCCGCGGCAATACGCTGCTGGTATTTATTACCGACGAAAAAGGCAATGTGCTGTACATTTCCGACGAATACAAAAACGCCCATAAGCACGGCGAAAACGAAGCTCAGAAGGAGGACTTCGGCGAAGCTCAGGGTCAGAGGGAAGACTTAGGCAAAAAGCAGAAGCACCTCGGCTACCGCAGCTTGCCCGAAAACTTCAACACCTTTCTCGAAAGCCTTAAATCGAGTGAAAGCGGCGTAACCGAGTATTCAACCGACAGCCTGTATGTTTACGGCGCGTATATCGACTACAACGGCGCCGAGGGCAAGTCAGTGCTGTATGTCAGCACAACGCTTGACGCTGTGGGCTCAACCGTAACGATTATCAGAATCCAGCTGGCGATAGTAACGGCGTTTTCGCTTGTAATCGGCTTTGTGCTGGCTTGGTTCATAGCCAAAAAATTCGCAAAGCCCGTTTCACAGCTGTCCGACAAGGCTAAGGCTCTGGGCGATGAGGGGCAGACAAGCGGATTCAAAAAGGGCTTCTGTTCCGAGCTTGACGAGCTCAACTTCACCCTTGACGAAACCTCGGAAAAGCTCAGACGTTCAAAGAGCTTCCAAAACGAGCTGCTAGCTAACGTATCGCACGATTTGCGTACACCGCTCACCATGATAAAGGGCTACGCCGAGAGCGTAAGCGATATGGGTGACGACGAAGAGCAGCGCAAGGCTGACGCGGCAATTATCATCCGCGAGGCTGACAGGCTTACGGCTCTTGTAAATGAAATTCTTGAGTATTCCGAGCTGCAGTCCGAGGGCAGGTCGGATGACTTTGTCGCTGTTGATTTCGGCAGGCTTGTAAATAAGGTCGCCGACAGCTTTGAGTCGCTCTACAAGCGCGAGGGCGGCACAATAGAGCGTGAAATCAATGAAAATATCGTTATAAACGGCAACAGCGGCAGGCTTGAGCGCGCGGTTTACAATCTGATAGACAACGCGGTTCGCCACACGGGCGACAGCAAAAAGATTGCCGTTAAGCTCAGCAAAGAAGGCGGCAAGGCGGTTTTAAGAGTTATCGACTACGGCAAGGGAATCCCTGCCGAGGAGCTTGACGCCATCTGGGACAGATACTACACCTCGCGCAAACGCGGCGGCAAAGGCGCGTCGGGGCTCGGACTCGCTATTGTAAAGCAGATCACCGCCCTTCACGGCGGCAGATGCTACGCCCGGAGCAAGCAGGGCGAGGGAAGCGTTTTCGTTATTGAGCTGGAAACCGATTGATTCAAAGGCGGTTTTGTTATGGGAGAAAAGTTTTTTACTGTTTCATATGACGACGGCACCGAGCAGGATCGCCGTGTGATCGCCCTTATGGAAAAGTACGGAATCAGGGGCACGTTCAATTTAAGCAGCGGCTTGTTCGGTAAAAAGAGCTATATAAGGTTTGTCGAGGGCAGGGGAAGAAGCGCGGCTTTTAAGGATGAAACCCATCCTCAGGATTATATTAATCATTTTATTCTAAGCCGGCAGGACGCGTTAAATCTTTACTCCAGCCCGAATATTGAGGTCGCGGGGCACGGCGCGCACCACCTTGTTCAGACCTTTCTTACGCCCGATGAAGCCCGTGAGGAAATCACGCGCGACATTGACGCTCTGTCCGAGCTTTTCGGTTACCGCGTTGTCGGTCACGCGTTTCCGAAGGACACCTTTAACGACAATGTGCTCAGCGCTCTTCGCGGCAGCGGCGTCCGCTACGCAAGACGTGTATGTCATCTTCAAAAGCCGCAAAGCTTTTCCTTTGACAGATCAGCGTTTATGATCACACCCACCTGCTGGCAGCTCGACCCGTTTGCCGAGGACTTGCTCAGGGAGTTTGTCGAGGCTCCGACAGGGGATGAGGACGCCGTGTTCTTTATGTGGGGGCACAGCTACGAGCTTGACTACGGCACAAAATTCGGCTGCTATGAGCGTCTTGCGCGGCTGTTTAAGATGGTTTCAGGCGCAAAAAACGTGCGCTTTGTTACGAACCGTGAGCTTTTTGGTTTATAAAAAACCAATCGGCGGTAAAAACTATAAGCTCTAAAACATAAACAAGCGACAGCGAAATGCTGCCGCTTGTTTTTTACTTTTCAGACAGGTGTGTTTAAAAAATTAATTCTCAGGAATATCATCGTCATCTTGATCCAGAATATCGCCGCCTTGCTCAACGCTCCCCGTAAGCAGCACTATGTTTTGGATTTGAATTATCTTAAAGTCCCATTCGGGAGAGTAATATTTTTTCTTCATCCTTTGCGCCTCCTTTTTTACGGAGAATCCTGTTTACCGACCAAATCTTTTACCGCTACATCGTGCAGACAGATGTATACGGGATTGCTCAGAGTTACCTGGTCGCCGTTAATCAGGTAAGCGTATACCTTGAAGATATAGTTGCCGTTGGTGGGTAATCCTGTAGATGTGCTGATAACGTTTCTGAATGCCTTTCCGTACTGCGCTCGGCTTCTTGTCGACAGATCCGAAGTGGAAATAGGATTAAGCTGAATAGTGCGTGACTTTGTAACTTCATCAACGGTGTATTCATAAGTTGTGTTGCCGCTTGTTTTTGTCTTTAAAGCGTTTTTAAGCTCGGTTTCGTCTGTGTAGTAATTGCACTGACTTAAATCAAGTCCGTCATAGTACTTTCCGCAGACCTCAAAAACCATGCCCGCGCGGTATGTCGGATCGTTGAAAACATCGGGACCCTCAAACGCGACTTCAAAGTCGGTGTACAGGTAGTCGGATTTGAAATCTTCCTTCGGATTTCCCTCGTCGTCTGTCCAGCGGTTGCGCGTATCATCCAGTTTTGTCAGCGTTATCTGAGGATCCGACGGGGGAGAGGGAGCGCTTTCGGAATCGCTTTCGAATACGGGCTTGATCCAGTAATTCTCCCATACGCGGAACGAGAACAAGGGCTCGTAACATCTCGCTACAATCTCCTGAGCGTCGTTTCTGATTTCCCAGTAACTGAAATACTTGCCGTTGAAGGTCTTTCCGCGGACGTCAAGCGCCTCGAGCCGCGGGTCGTTTTCCCGGTTGGAGCCTGCAGCAGTTTGGAAAGAAGTAAACTCACTGTTGGGGTCAATCCGGTACGATACCGTAACCTTCTGGTCTTTCTGGTCTGCCGTTACGGTAGCGCAGAGTGCGCCGCCGGCGCTGCCGCAGGTAATGTAGTTGTCGCTCCATTGCAGCGTTTGTCCGTGATTGCTCTCATACGGCGCGAAGGCCAGTATATACTCGGCTGTCAGCTTAGGACCGTCGGCGTCATAGGTAACCGCGCTGCCGAATTCGTCTGATGACAGGGTTTTCTTTACAACAAACTTATTGAAGCCGTCATCGTCCGTGTCGGAGTTAGGAACGCGGGGAATGAAGCGGAAGGTTAGTTTACAGGAAACCTCGCTGACTTTCTTGAACATGGCTATGTAGTGATAAGACTCTGTCATAGGCAGCTCAAGCTGCTTTGAGGTTATATTGTCAAGTTTTTCAAAGGCTCCGCTGTTCTCGCGGTACCAGCCAGCAAACTCGTAAAGATAAACATTTTCGTCCTTAGGCGAAGCCTCCGCTATAAAGTTCTCGGCTTTATTCATGGGAGTTTCGCTGCCGGAAGTATAGTTTTCGGGAGCAGTAAAGTGAACCGTATGACCTGTTACGCTGCCGTCGGTATCCTCTGACGCGGTGCTGTCGTAAACGCCTGTGTCGTTATACATTATCTCCATGTCCATTGTGACCTGTTCCTGATGGAACACGGCGTAGTATGTCATGTCCGCGCCCGGCATTGACGGGGTGAATTCATATTTGGAAGTGAGCGGCTCGTCGCTTTCGGTGGGATGCGGAACATTGTACCAGCCGATGAAGGTATAAACACGGTTTTCAAGGGTGCGTAAAATCGCGGTTACGGGTCGTATTTCGGTCTGATTTTCAACAATCAGCAGTGAATCGGAAACATCGCCGTAATGATCCCCGTAGGTTTCGTGGTCGCAGCTTACCGCAAACCGCAGCGCGCGGTGGGTGTCCTTGTAGTAATATACCTTGATAACGTTGACGGCCGGGTTTTGATTGTCATCGGGGTAAATCGTCATTTCAAGGGTGCGGTCGCTGATTCGCGTATAGCTTATCGGTTCAGCGCCTTCAGCGGGATAATAGTCGAAATGCTCATCAGGCGTAATGGTGATGTTTTTACCAACGGGCTCAAGCTGTTCATCGCTATTGTAAATAATGGTGTTCAGAACCGCGTTGTCCTCGTAATCAATGTACTGAACCTTGTAGGCGTATTTATTTCTCGCGTAATAGAATGAGATAATCAGCTGATTTTCATCGACCTCTTGCGTTTCGGCGTGTACAAGCTCACCGTTGACTGTCGTTTTATCGGATTCAAATAAATATCCGCCCGCGATAAGCGACTGCGCGGTTTCGTTTTCGTCGAATACCTCGCCGAGATTCAGTGTTGTATGAAGCTCGGCAGTGCGCGTGTCTTCACGATAAAGCTCATAGTCCGTTCCGTCGGTGTTAATAATATAGTGATCTATGAGGTACAGAACGTTTTTGTCGTTTGAGGTGTAGAGGAAGGTAATTGTGTTTGCCGCCAGTTCTTCTTCTTTTGCCGCTTCGGCGTTTTCGTTTGTTGACGCCATCAAAACCGTGTATTTGTTTACACTGTCGGAGATATATCCTTCGATGTACTCGGCGGCTTCGGTGACGATTGCCAGCGGAGTATTAACTTCTTTTGAGGGTATAAGCTCGTTGTAGGTCTGTGAGTCGATATATCGTACGCGGTACCATACATTTGGCTTTTGGAAATACTCAAACTGATATGTGTTCGGCGCGAATTCCTCGCCCGAAGCGTTGTAATCCATAATAAACGAATGCGATGACGCAGTCGGTCTCCAAAGGGCTTCGCCGCTTGTCTGATACTCTTCGTAAAGCTGGGTTCCTGTTTTCGCGTTGAACGACTTGGTCTGATGCACAAACGCGGTGCCGCTTATTGGAGGCGCCACCTCTTTGTCGGTTCCTTTTTCAACATAGGTTATCTGATATTTTGCGGTATCGTCGAAAGACCAGTGCGCGTACAGCTTCATGTCGCGGATAACCGGCATGGAATCCGGGTCAAAACGCACAGGGGTATTTATTTCATTGATGTAGTACCATCCCGCGAAATCCGAGTGCTCGGGCGTTTCAAGATAGGGAACACCGGGCGTATGCTCGTTTGAAGGAACGTCCTTTGTCAGGATAAAGTCGTTATACTCCACAACACAGGTGTGAATTGGCTCAGCCTCCGCAACCAATTCATTGTAGTCATGGTAGAAGCTGATATTTTGCGTTACAAGGTTCCATTTCGCGTAAACTGTTACGTCATCGGGAGGCATTTTAAAATCGGAGTTAAAATGCGTTCTTCCGTTATACGCGGGTGAGTTTTCCTCAATAGGAATCTTTGACGTATACGCCTGGTCGAAGTACCAGCCGTCAAAGTAGTAGTAATCCCTCAGGTTTTCATCGGGATACTGAGGCTCAAAGTATACCCAGTTTCCGCGGATACCTACGCTGTTGATATCCATTTGATAATAGATGTTTCTTGTTTTTTCCGCGGGCTCTCTCTCTCCGTTGTTAAGGAATATGAGCGAGTAATAGCGCCTGCGGTAGAAGTATTTGACATCAGCGTGATGGTTGGCGTCAAAGTTTTCGTTTGCGTACCAATCGCACATCGGGTTCTGAGTCAGTCCCGACGCTTCAATTTCCTCATCCGTCAGCAGGGCAAAGCCGGTAAGAGCCGCTGCCGTCTGATTCTTTTTTACGGCTTCATCGCGGGATTTGTATCTGCCTGTGCGGACTTCCTCATCATACTGTGTGCCGCCGTCGTAGGTTTCAATGATGTTTTCGGGAAGCAGTCCGTAAATCTTGCCTGTTACCGAATCCTTATATACCTCAGTATATCCGCCCGTATGGTTCCAGTCAGACTTATCGGCTGTATATTCCTTGGGAAGTATCTCTACATAATTCTTATAGGTAAAGTTGTAGAAGGTCGCCTTCTTGTTCCAGCCGGCGTTTTTGGCGTTTGCCCAGAACGACAGATAATTAAGGACGGTGGGGTCGTCGATGTAGTTCTTTTTAAGGTACTCCTCGGTATATAAAAGCTGCTTGTCAAGCTTTTCGTATATTCCCTTAACGGTTTTATTGCTTTTTTTGGCGTAAGGCGTGCCCCATTCCACCGACCAGGCGCCGAACAGCGCGCAGTCATTTTCGCACTGAGAATAGTTGCCTTTTGTAATGAGCAGAGGATCAAACGCGTCGTCCAGCCAATTGCTTCGCATATTCGCGTAGTATTTGGTTTTAAGCTCGTAATAATAGTAGGTGGCGTTGTTGGGAGCGGAATAATACTCCTTGACCTCAAGCTTATCGGCATATTTTGCCGCAATCTGAGGACGGTCGTCGCTGAGCTCCTGCCAATTGGTGCTGCCTCCCCATGAGCTTCCCAGGTGTTGGTCAAACGTTCCGTCAGAGCTTGAAAACGCCTTTGTCAATCCGGGAACTTCATATTTGCCGTTTGAGGTTTTTCTTGCGAAGAAGAACCTCTGTGTAATTTCTTTTCGCTTGTAATATACGTTGAAGCGGGTCGAGCCGTCGCCGTTGACTTCCATGGTTTGATCGGATTTTTCTGTATCGATCTCAAAATACCTGGCCATTCCGTTAAGCTCCTCGCGTTCGCCGGGGCTCATTTCGGGGAAGTCAATCACATTTCCTTTATCGTCAATCGGCTCATTGTTGTCGTTGGTAATATAAATCGGTCTTAAATCGGGGTCGAGAATAATTTTTCCGTTTGCGTCCCTCTCAACCGCCTGCGGATTAAGGTTATAACTGAAGAAGTTGGGGATCATGTTGGAATCCTCAATATCGATAACCTGTCCCGAAATAACGTCATCTCCGTTTTTATACTTGTAAACCTCAAGCGAGGCAACGTCGGTGTAATCCGAGTTGTCGGCGTTTTCGGTCCAATAGACTATCGTGTAGCGGGCTTTGTCGGGGCTCCAGCAGGCTTTGTAAGTGACATTTTTGGCAGGTATAACGCCGCTTGTGAATTTACGCGCGGCGGCCAGCGCCTGACTGTCAGACAGCGGCTCGCCCTGTTCGTTGATATAATTTCCGTTTTTGTCAGCAAGAACCCAGCCCTCAAAGACCCAGCCCTTTCTTGTCGGCTCGGGTATGTTGTACACAGACTCGAATTTGCCGTATACGGGCTCTACTCCGTAACCGCCGTTCAGATCGAAATTAATCAGATAATAGTTGCGGTCATAGTAGATTTTAAACTGGGTTGAACCGTCGGCGGCAATGAAATCAGGCTCATGGAAAAGCATGGTAAAGCCCTCGAACTTAATGTTTTCAAGCTCGGTCGGGTATTCGCCCGTGTAGCCTGTTTTTTCATAGTAGCTTACGTCAAGGCTCAGATCCTCGGTATAAAGGTCGTCTCGGATATTCTGCTTGAAGTAATGCACCCGGTAATTTACCAAATCTGGCACATAATAAACGATAACGGTGTCGTTGGCGCTCAGATCCTGATAATTTAGCCTTGTGGTAAGCTCGGCGGGGTCATCCGGAGACGGCTCCTTGCTTAGCGCGGGTTTATATCCGGGCAAAGCGGGGTTTGTTACCGTGATATCCACATCGGTTCCCGCGGCAAGCACCGCTACATACGGGTCGTGCGCGGTACTGTCATCCGTAAAGCGATACTCTACGCGCAGGGTGTAATAGGTGTCAGCGTATATAATCATCGTTGTAACCGAAACGGCTGCGGAGACGATCAGCAACAGCATGACACATAACAAAGAACGTGTAATAGTCTTTTTCATATATCTCACCTCTTTTTGTATATAAGAAAGAAATTCCTATTCTAAATATTATTATCTTGCCTTTATATTATCATATTTTTTTACTCTTTGCAATATTTTGAAAAATAAAAATAGCAATTTATACACTATCACTAAAAGACTATTGCGTAAAGACCCATAGTTAAATAATTTTCATAAAAATAATTAACTGCCGACAAAATTCCACAAAAGCTAAAAATTATGTCTGTTTTAGCCAAAAAGCAGGTAAGAGATCTGCAGTTTCTATTAATGATATTTTTGAGTTCTAAAAAAACAATTATGTACTATAAAAACTAAGTTGATAAACGCCGGCTGATACTAATTTGCTCTCAAAGGTTGCTAATTCTTTTTTTGTTTCCCGCGCCTCTTTGCGGGTGCGCATGTTTTGTACCCCACGCCAGAATCAGCTTTGCATTATGCTCTTTTTTCTTATCCGTGATGATTTTTTCTATGCACCGCAGATTGTTTTCATCAACTTTTATTCCACGTGTGGAGAGTCGGGAGCGGCAGACCTTTGAAAAAAGATTGATGATGACGATTCTGTTCAGCTTCATTTCTTCCATGTGCCGTGTCAGATGAAGCAGAGTCGAATCCTCCGAGAATGGACGTGTACTGCTGATTGTCGGATAGAGCAGAACGATGATGGCTGTGTCGCCCTTGACATTGGACAGAGTCCTTTCTATGGCGAATGTGTTTTTGCCTGTTGTGTTTGATGTGACGGTTGTTGTGATTTGGCTTGTTGTGGTGATTAGTTTTTCCATTGTTATTAAACTCCTTATATCTTATAAATAGAAAAAATCCGATTGCCTGATGTGACAATCGGATGGAAAGATGTGTATGAAGGGCAGAAGCGCCGAGGAAGCGACCAAAATCGACCGGAGCGAGGCGACTTTTATGCCCTGTTTTCCTGCCTGATATTCGCTGATGATATTTAGCTGTGTTTTTGAGAGCTTTGAAGAAAGCCTGATTCTGCCTGAGCTTTTCGACATTTGCCCTTGCTTTTCCAAAAGAAAAAGGACACTCGTTTGAGTGTCCTTCGTTGGTCGGGATGACAAGACTTGAACTTGCGACTCCACGCCCCCCAGACGTGTGCGCTACCAAACTGCGCTACATCCCGTTGCAACGTTACTATTATAACAGCAGTAAGACTGTTTGTCAAGTCCTAATTTTATTAATCCTGAAAAAATATAAAACACCAATTATTTGTATATTTGCTAAAAAAAATTAGGTTTCTATTGAAAAGTTAGCATTATTGTTATATAATATTGAATAAATTAAAGAATAAAAGGTAAATATTGTTTAAAAATCATGTGTTATAATTATTAAACCTTATTGACGGGAGAAATATATGGATACTTCACAACTGGTGCGCCGAGTTCAGAACGGAGATGAAAAGGCTTTAAATGAGCTTTATTACAACTGCTATAAGCAGGCTTATACAGTTGCGCTGATGTTAACTAAAAGTGAGCCGGACTCTTATGATATTATGCAGGACTCATTTCTCAGTGCGTTTTTATCAATTCACCTTCTTAAAGATAAATCGAAATTCTTAAAATATCTCAACGGCTTTTTTGTAAAAAAATGCAGAGAGTATTTCAGCAGGGTGAAGGATTTTCAGTTTTTTAATAATCTTACAATGGCAAGCGGCGAGGATTGCGAGCGTTTTACCGATAAAAAAGATTTTTCCCCGGAAAGTGATATTGATTATACCCGGGGCCGGCATATAGTTTCCGAATTGCTCAATGACTTGCCTGCGGATCAGGAGCTTATGATTTTGGCGCGTTACGCAATGAAGATGTCGCCTGATGAACTGGCTGAGGCATTAAAGGTTGAAAAAGTAGTTATAATTAGTTCACTGATCGAAGGAGAGAACAAACTCTTCGGTCAGGCGAGGCTTTTAAACGAAAATGGTATGCTGAATTTGGTTCCCGCTAATCAAATTATTTCGTTCGCGGTATGGATGACTGACGCCGCCGCAAGCGACGCGGCCGTTCATCAGATGGCTCCCGCGGTAAAAAAAGCGGTTGTTACAAATTCCATGGTCACTATTGCCGCAGATCCGGATGATTTTCCGCAGACAAAAGTTGTTCCGTCCGAAAGTAGCAGCAAACTGTTGATACCAAAGTTCGAGCCTCATACTAAGGTTAACAAAAAAGAGAATAAAAAAACGCGAAAAACTTCTGAGCCCGCGGTTCAGGTGATTTCCGAGCCTAATAAGACGTTTCAGCCTGTTTCTGAAGGAATTCCGGCAAGGCAGGAACCTGTTACGCGTCCGAATGAAAAATCACCGAATGAAATTGACGACGGCTTCTCATCATCAGAGGAGAAAATAACTCCGATTTCAACGCAGATTTCAAATGAGCCGTCAAAGAAAAAAACTAAACATACGGCAAGAATTATTATTATTGTTGTTGCCGCGGTAGTCGCTATGATAATCGGAGCGCTTGCGTTTATCGCTTTTGCATTACCGAATATTACCGGACAGTCAAACCCTATTTCGGAAATATTTACAGGTAAAAAAGAGCCGGAATATACGCCCGAAAAACTTGTGGCAAAGTATGAGGAGGCTTTTAACGCCGGTGACAGAGACGGAGTAGCTAAGCTCTATTTGCCGGATCAAAGTCTGCAGCGAAACCTACAGGGCGGGGCGTATGAGATGGTACAAAAAATTTCCGATAACATGCTCGGCGAAAAAATAAAAATCAAGTGTGAGCTTAAAGACGACCTGAAATATGATGGCGATACAGCGACGGGGACAGTAAAGGTTACTTTGGATTTGCCTGAGGTAAACGGTCAGGATATTTCTTTCTTTGCTAAACTGTTTGGTATAGAAACAGAAAAAGACAAGCCCGTTACATTTGAAAAATATACGGACGGAAACTGGTATTTCAAAGAGTTTTAACCGCATATTCGCCGAATTGCTTTCGGCAGAAAAAATAATTCACGGTACAAAGGAGGACAAATTGTGAAAAAAGCATTGGCAGTAGTAATGTCGTCTGTGCTGATTCTATCTGTTGCGGGCTGCGGAGGCTCGGATGGCGGCAGTTCGGACGGCGGAAAAGAGAAAGAGTCAAAGGTTTATGAAACCGTAAGCATCGATGAAACCAAGCTTTATTATCCGGACATAAGCTTGCTTGGCGGTGAAAAGAATATTGAGCTTAAGGTATGGGCTCCAGACAATGAAATCCCTATCACAAGGGCACATGCGGACGCGTTTATGAAGCATTATCCCGACGGCACATTTAAAAGCATTTCCGTGGAGCCGATGGATGACGCGGATTTAATTGAATCCGTCGGTGATAATACGGAGGATTTTGCTGATGTGATCTCGTTTGCGGATACAAGTTTCTCTAAGCTGGTGTCAGGCAAAATGCTTTCGGAAGTATCGGCTGATTACATAGACGATGTCACCGGACAAAACCAACCCGGAGCATTGAACGCGGTAACTGTAGGAAACGCTGTAAGCGCATATCCGCAGGGTACAGATAAATGCTTATGTTTAGTTTACGATAAAACTGCTGTGTCCGACGAGGAAGCGTCCACGCTTGAGGGTGTTCTTTCCGCGTGCAAAAAGCTCGGAAAACATTTTGTAATGGATTGCACCGACGGCTTTTCCGCTTCCGCGTTCCTGCTTACAGGCGGTCTGACGCCCGACGGTTTGGAGAGCGACGGTACCACGCAAAAGCTCAATGATTACGATGAAAACGCTGTTGTGGTCACACTTGAAACATTTTCAAAACTGATGAAGGATTATAAAGGAACCTTTGTGTCCTGTGACTTGACGAGAATAACAGAAGAATTCAACAGCAAAAACGCGGCCGCCGGCATTGACGGCTCTTGGAATATGGCTGCAGATAAAAGAGCGTTTGGTGAGAATTTCGGTGTAACAAAGCTGCCGGCCGTCAATGTTGCGGGTGAAAACAGACAGATGATTTCGTTGTACGGCAACAGATATTTGGGTGTGTATTCAAACACCGTGTTTCCAAAAGCCGCTCAGGCGCTGGCGTACTTTTTGTCAACCGATAAAAGCCAAATACAGCGCGCGCAATCCCTGTTCTGTGCTCCGTCTAACAATTACGCGGTTAATGAAGTGTCAGATGAATCTGCCGTAAGAGCTGTCCTAATGCAGTTACGACACTCTGTTTCCGAAGCGAAGCTTTCCGAGAGCTTTTTACCTTCGGCAGCTAAGCTCGGGGAGAGTATTTCTGCCGAATCATGGAACCCTGACGATAAGCAGGCGACTCAGGAGCTTTTGCATCAAACCGTAGACAGTATTACGGGAAAAGATGTATTATAACAAATAAAATTCTAAATCAGAAAAAAGGAGGATGCAAATGATTTGTAAGAATTGCGGCAGCGCGCTTCCCGATGAAGCTAAGTTCTGCCAGAAATGCGGCGCGAGTACTTCTCAGCCTACTCAGGCACAGGCTCAGCCTAACCGACCGTATTATCCGCCGGGAACCCATCCGTACCACAAGCTGGGAGGCTTTTTGATGGTTCTTGTGGTGTTTGGATTTATAGGCGGGATCGGCGGATTTTTGAATGCTATAAGGTCTTTCTTAGCGTACAAAGATTTGCTTTGGGTACATCACGGGGTTCCGTTTTCATTTACGGCATTCATGTGGTTTTTGATGATCGCGTCGGTTCTCATTTATCTTGCAACAGGCACGATCTGTTTCAGCGGCGCCACTATGATCCAGCGCAAGGATTCCGACACAATGCGGTTTTTGCAGTCGTCGTCATTTACGATGATGATCGTAAACACGGCGTTTCATATTACGGTATTTGTCTGGCTCAATCAATATAGATTGCTGAAAGCCGTTGATTTGGCTCCGCTTTTCCTGCAATTTATCCTGACGCTGATAGGGTGGGGCGCACTGCTGATTATTTCCATCGTTTATTTCAGTAAGTCCGTTCGCGTGCGCACCTATCTGGGCTCTGATGAATATATGAAAAAAAGCAAGTTCAACAAAAGAACGGTTCCGCCGGTTCCCGCGGACGGCTCTGATATGCTTGAGCACGAAAAACAGGTAGAGTATCAAAAAGAGCACCGCAAGGAATGGTTTTGCGCAAAGTGCGGCGCGGCCAACTCCCACATCGTAAAGGTGTGCGTCAAATGCGGTGAACCTATGCCGGAATAGAATAAAAGATTATAATAAAATAATAGTCGGGCAGACAGCGAGTTTATGGCCGTTTGTCCGACATTTTTTAGTTTGATTTATTATTCGGTTTTCTCGTCACTTTCGAGTTCAGTGTCGATTTTCTTTACGACAACGCGCATGATTCGCTGATTCTCGACCTCAAGCACGGTAAAGCGGAAGCCGTCAGCTTCAATGCTCTCGCGCTTTTTTGGTATATTTCCTACATGCTCAAGAATATAGCCGCCGACTGTTACCGCGTCGCTTTCAATAGCGTCCTCGTCCATATCGTAGAGTGCCAGCATTTCGTCAAGCTCAAAGTCGCCGTTTACAAGGTACTCGTTGTTGCCGATTTTATAGTGCGTGCGCTCAATTTCCTCATCCTCATCCCAGATGTCGCCGACAATTTCCTCAAGCAGATCTTCCATGGTGACAATGCCCAACGTGCCGCCGTACTCGTCTGTGACAATAGCTAGGTGCACCTTTGTGCGTTTGAAGTGGCTGAGTATTTTGCTGAGCTGCTGGGTTTTAAACACAAAATAAGCGGGTTGAATCAGCTCACGCAGGTCGGGGGTTTTTCCGTCAGCGAGAACCTCAAGATAGTCGCGCGTGTGAAGAATTCCCAAAATATTATCGGTAGTGTTTTTATAAACCGGAATACGCGAATAACGGTTTTCGATAATAACCTCTTTAATTTTTTCGGGGCTGTCCTCAATGTTTAGGAACACCACGTCGACACGCGGAGTGAGAACCTCCTCGGCGGTTGTTTCATCAAAGTCCAGCGCCGAGCGAACCATTTCGCTCTCGCTTTCCTCAAGCACGCCCTCCTCCTCAATACTCTCAACAATGTATTTGAGCTCGTTTTCCGTTACGCTGGGGGCGTCGTCCTGACTGCCTGCAACCCTGAGCGCAAGGGCTTTTAATTTTATAAAAATAAACACAAGCGGCGTCAGAATTATCATAAGGACCTTTAAAAAGCCCGCTGTGCTAAGCGAGAACTTGTCGCAGTGCTCCTTTGCAAGACACTTCGGAATGACCTCACCGAATGTAAGAACAAGCAGGGTAGTGGCGCCCGTGGCGATGGCGGAGCCCAGGTCGCCGAAAAGGTTTAAGCACAAAACAGTGGCTATGGATGAACACCCAAGATTTACCACATTGTTGCAAATCAGAATAGCGGTCAGGGCGTTGTCAAAGCGCTCAATAACATACTGCGCGTTTTTTGCCTTGCGGTTGCCGTCCTCGGCGTTCTGCTGGATACGGATTTTATTGGCAAAAGAAAAAGCCGTTTCCATAGCCGAAAACAACGCCGAAAGAATTACGAGCAGAAAGATGACAACACCCATTATTATGTTAGCGTCCAAGTTGCATTTCACTCCAAAATAGTATTATCAAACTAATAATACTATGATACACTAAATTAATTATTGTTTTTTAGAAATATAACGCTGAAAATCTTGAAAATTTTTGCTTTTACTGATATAATAACAATGAGTTATTTTGCGCATTTTAATACAGCGCATGATTTTCATTATCCGCGCATAAATTTTCAGCGTCTATCGGGGAACACTTTTCCCGGAGGTGTGTTTTTTATGCAGAAAACAAACGACGTTGAAAATGAAAACATCGAACAGGAAACGGACAGCGCCGGCTCTGAAAGCCAAAACGATTTGATGACAGAGTCAAGCTCAGTCATAGCCTGTCACAAGGACAAAATAATCCATTGCCTGACGATAATCGGTCAGATTGAGGGGCATACAATTTTGCCGCGCGACACAAAAACCACCAAGTACGAGCACATTATTCCGCTGCTTGTATCGGTAGAGGAGGAGCCGCGGGTTGACGGACTTCTTATCCTGCTCAACACGGTAGGAGGCGACGTTGAGGCGGGGCTTGCGATTGCCGAGGTTATCTCGGGGATGAAAAAGCCGACTGTTTCAATAGTGCTCGGAGGAGGCCACTCAATCGGAATACCGCTTGCGGTATCGGCAAAAAAGAGTTTTATCGCAAAAAGCGCGTCAATGACGGCGCACCCTGTCAGAACAACGGGCCTGACGCTCGGGGTGCCCCAGACATTTGAGTATTTCAGACGGATGCAGGAAAGAATAAACGATTTTGTTGTGGAGCATTCGGCTATTTCAAGCGAGCGGTACGCGGAGCTTGTGCTCAATACGGGCGAGCTTGTGATGGACGTGGGTACAATACTCGACGGCGAACGCGCTGTGAGCGAGGGCCTGATAGATTCCGTGGGAACGGTCTCAGACGCAATTGAGGCGCTGTATGAAATGATTTCGCAAAATTCTAATAACGAATAATAACGGGCGCTTGCCCGTACATAAAGGAGATAACTTATGACAATTCTTGACGCGATAATTCAGGGCGTAGTGCAGGGACTTACCGAGTTTCTGCCGGTATCCAGCAGCGGACACCTCGCGATTACCCAGCATATAACGGGCGTAGCCGGCGAGGGCAATCTGTTCTTCAACGTAATGCTGCATGTCGGCACGCTCGTTGCCGTAGTGGCGTTTTACCACAAACTTATCTGGAGCCTGATAAAGGAATTCTTCAGAATGATAGGTGACATTTTTACGGGCAAATTCAAGTGGAGCAAGATGAATTACGAGCGAAACCTTATTGTGATGCTTGTAATCGCGTTGATTCCGCTGTTTGTAATGTTTATACCTATTCCGGGGTCGGATATGAAGGTCAAGGACCTCGCCGATGTGTTCTCGGGAGCGCAGATACTTATTGTTACCGCGTGTTCGCTTATTCTCACAAGCGTTTTGCTTACCGTCGGCGCTGTTTTCAACCGCAAAAACAGCAGCACCGCGGGCTTTAAGCACATGCAGAGCGGCTCAGCCGAAAGCGGCAGAGAGAGCTACGGAATTCTTGACGCTGTATGCGTAGGCTGTATGCAGGTAGCGGCGGCGCTTCTTCCGGGCTTGTCGCGCTCAGGTTCAACGCTCGCTGTCGGTGAAATGCGCGGAATTAACAAGCAGAAGGCGCTTGACTTTACATTCATTCTCGGTATTCCCTCAATTCTGGCGGCGGCTCTGCTTGAGGGCAAGGACGCCTTGGAACATGGAATTGACATTGATCCCGCGGTTATCGCCGTTGGCATTGTTGTGTCGGCTGTTGTAGGCTACCTTTCAATCTGGCTTTTCAAGTGGTTTTTAAAGAGCGACAAGATGATTGTGTTCATCGTTTACACCGCAATTGTCGGAGTTGCGCTTGCGGTTATCTCGATTATTGAAATAATCAACGGTACAAATGTATTTACAGGACAGCCAGCTGCGCTGTTTGTTTAATACCGAATTAGTCAGAAGTACAATTCTTCCTGACGAGGAAACCTGAAATTTTAGGAGTTGAGTTTGATTGGCGTCAAACAATCGTAATCAAAGGAACAATACAAAATCAAAGCAGCCGTCAAAGCCGCGCTCTGCCGCTCAGAGAAAGCAGGGCGCGCCGTCTCGCGGCAGACCCGCCCCGCAGCGGAAAAGCGGCGGATTAAGCCCGCGCGTAAAGTCGATTTTATACGCGTCGCTTGCGATACTGTTTATCATAATGATACTGTTTCGCGGCGCCAGCCTGTGGACAAACATCCGCGCGGCGTTTATCGGCTTGTTCGGTTTTGCCATAATTCTTGTGCCCGCGACGTTTATTTATCTCTGCGTAATGAACGAAAAGGAAAAGTCGTATGTGGCGCACTTCAAGGCTAAGGTCGCGCTCTGCGTGCTTACGGTGCTTTTCGCAAGCGCCTTCATTTACATAATCTGCGGAGCCCGGCATAAAGATGTGGGATATTTTGCCGCTTTAGGCAAGCTTTATATCGATTCTTATGAAGCTGTAAACGTTGAGAGCGTTCATTACTTTGTGTTCAGCTGCGGCTTAATAGGCGGCGTTTTCGGCTATCCTCTTGCGTATCTCTGCGGCAATGTCGTGGGCGGTATTTTATGCGTGCTGGCGCTGGCGGCGATCATCTTCGTGCTTGCAAACCTGTCAGTTAACGATATAGCCCGCGCCGTAAGGAAAGCCCGCACCGAGGGGCAGAGGAAAATCCGCCGTCACCGTGTGCGCAGGCAGGCAAAGCGCCTGGGCATCGACCCCGATACGATCCCCGACAGCGAAATCGATATTCCCCTCAGTTACGGCAAAAACTACAAGCCCGACAGCGATATCGATATCCCGCTGGACGAGCCCGAAACTAAAAAGAAAGCGCGCAAAAAGCCTGTTGTCAAGTCAGGCATCGATATTGATGTTGTCGACCGCAACGAGGGCAACGCGCGCGACATGGATCTGTCAAAGGATTTGCAGAATATTATCGACCGCGCAAGCCGTCCGATGGGTACAAAGGACACTACCATTGAGCACATTGCCGAGGATATCTCGCAGGAGAAGCGCTCAAACCGTGTGAGCGGCGGAGCAAAGCAGGCGGATCCTCAGACCGTGCCGGTAAACGTTAAGAAGGCTAAAAAGCAGCCTGCCGAAGAAGCTCCAAGCGAGTTTGACAACATTGGCTACGGCAAAAATGATTCTAAAGAAGAATTAAAATCCGAAAAGAAATACAGTTTCCCGCCTGTTCAGCTTCTCACTCCTCCAAACAATCACAACGAGCAGAACGCAATGGAGGAGCTTCAGACTAATTCGCGCAAGCTTATCGACACACTCAACAGCTTCGGCGTAAACGCCAACATTACAAACATCTGCAGAGGGCCGTCCGTAACGCGCTACGAGCTTCAGCCCGCGCCCGGCGTAAAAATAAGCAAAATCACAAACCTTTCCGACGACATCGCGCTCAACCTGGCGGCTAACGGCGTGCGTATTGAAGCTCCTATTCCGGGCAAGGCGGCTGTCGGTATTGAGGTTCCTAACAAGGTAGTCAGCATGGTTTCAATGCGCGAGCTTATTGATTCCGACGAGTTTCGCAGGGCTAAAAGCAAGCTGACGGCGGTGCTCGGCAGAGATATTTCGGGCGAGATTGTGCTTACCGATATAGCCAAAATGCCTCACCTGCTTATTGCGGGTACCACAGGCTCAGGTAAATCCGTCTGCGTAAACTCAATTCTTATCAGTATTCTTTACAAGGCGACTCCCGACGAGGTTAAGCTTTTGCTTATCGACCCCAAGATGGTTGAATTCTCAAAATACAAGGGTATTCCGCACCTGCTTGTGCCTATTGTGTCCGACGCTAAAAAGGCGGCGGCGGCTCTCGGCTGGGCGGTAAACGAAATGCTCAACCGATATAAAATCTTCTCGGAGTTTGACTGCAAGGATATCGACTCATACAACTCTCTTATTGAAAAGAATCTTCGCTATATTGAAAACAATCCTCCCGTTCCCAATGAGGAGGGGGAGATGGTTCAGCCTGTAATGGAAATCAACGGGCTGCCCGTCGCTAAGGAAAAAATGTCGCGCGTAGTTATCGCTATCGACGAGCTCGCCGACCTTATGATGGCGGCTCCCAGCGAGGTAGAGGACAGCATCTGCCGTCTGGCGCAGATGG